>JAGHYT010000084.1:0-19415 GCA_017743535.1 Chloroflexus sp. | reverse complement strand
CATCGGGCTGTAGGGTGTACTTACGCGCTTTCAGCGTCGCTCGTGGGATGGCAACGCCCATCAACTGCGGACGTTCTGCATCAAATGTCTTCACGAGCAGACCACCAATTGCCTGCCTTGTCGTACTTCCCCAGCGGATGGTTTGAACCTGGAAGACGTCCGGCGGTGGAAGTGGGTCGGATTTTTTCAAACCCAACCGTTTCCTGATGAACGTTTCTGCATCTGTCACTTCTTCAAGCGCTTTTTCTTCAGGCGCTTGCGAGACTGGCAATGCAAATTTCCAGACTGTAGGCTTCTTCTGGGACTGGGCTGTGGGCTTCTCTTGGGATTGAGCCGTGGGTTTCTCCTGGGCCTCGACTTCAAGCAGGAGCATGGATGGTTCTTTCCCCTGCGCAGGCAGATGGCGAACCGAAAGCAACGATGCCCCCACAGCGGGACGGATCAGATATCCTAGCAGAGCACCGTTTTCGCTGAGCGGCTGAACAGCCAGGGGTGTTTCTGACTGGAACGCAGGCGGTTGACGAAACGCAGCGACGGTTCGTTCCACCAGCGTCAGGTCGTTGGGCGTTTTGGGGTCGGTAGTCAGGTCACGCCCACGCCCACTTACATAGCCATCATAGACTGGACGCAGAAACCAGGTGCAGCCTTTCTCCACAGGCCGCTTGTTCTCGATCAGCAGCAGATGGGTGGTGAGTGCGCTGTAGGGCTGGAACGCATCATCGGGCAGGGTGATGATCGCTTCCAGCGTCACTTCCTCAACCAGACGCCGACGCAACTTTTCCTCAGCGCTGCTGCTACTGAACAGCACACCGCTGGGCGCCAGCAGGGCGGCGCGTCCGCCAGTTTCCAGATGATTGAGCGCCAGGTTGATGAGCGCCGTTTCGCTGCGTGTCCCGAATTCACTCTCGATTTTTTCCCCAAAGGGCGGATTCATCACAATCCGCTCAAATCGCTCGTCGCTCTTGATAACGCGCAGCGCATTACCTTCTCGGATGTCGCCCTGTTTCTTATGCAATCGCAGGTTGGCGCGGGCGATGCGCGCCCATTCGGGCGAGATGTCCACCCCGACCAGACTGCTGCCCTGACTGTGGATGAGCAAGCCGCCTGAACCGCAGGCAACATCGGCAACCGTGCATCCGGCAGTTTTCGCCAGAGCCGTCATCAGGCGGACAATGTGCCGCGGTGTGGGGTATCGCCCTCCGGCGCGCATGGTATCAAGGCGGAACAGGATATAGCGGTCGAATAAGACGCCTGCGCCGCCAGCCTGCTGGCTGGCATCCTTCAACTGCCGACGGACATTATCCAGGTTAAACTCTTTTGGTACGGAAAGAGCGGGCAGGGGTGAATCTGAGTCTGAATCTGAACCTGAACCTGGTTGAACGCCTTCCTGTTCAAGCAGCAAGGCGGCAGTCTGCTCAATGATTCGCAGGTCGTCGGTGATACCTGCGCGGCGAAACGCTGCCCAGACGTTGTTCAACAACGATGCGATCGACTCTCCTGCCATCGGTCACACCTCCCCTCGAAACGCCGCTGCCAGGATGGATTGTTCTAGCACCTCTATATCACGCAGGTCCTGCGCCAGTAAATCATCCATTGCACGAATTTCTTCGGCGATGTGTTCCAGGTAGGCGACGATGCGGCGTTGTTCGGAGAGGCTTTTAGGTATTGGTACTAAAATCTGAGAAAGCAGATTAGCGTTCATGTTGGGCTGTGCCCCTCCACGCAATCTAACTTGGTTCCAATAATGAGATGATTGAAAAAACCAATACACAAAGTCTGGAAATATCCCTCGAATTCTTAGGCGGATGAGATAAGAAGCAAAAACAGCGCGGGGTGGATTCTTTAAAAGAAAAGTCTTCCCTGTAGTTGCTCCAGAACGCGCAAAAACAATATCACCATCAAATAAAGCATACTTATCGAAATTATTGTCATCAATTTGACAATAAGGAACTTCGTCCCATTCTACATTTCCATTTTGAATATCTGTAATTCTTAAAAATTTTGTCCCAGTATTCTCTGTCGTAGCAGATTGGGTATAGCCGTATTGTGGAGGTTCACTGATCGTTCTCACTTCCTGAACATCCCACCCCTCCGGCATATCTTCATTCGGATTGGGGAACACCTCCGCGAGCACCGACTCCATCACCTGAGCCAGGTCGCGGCGCATGGTCTGGATGTCTTCGCGCATGGCACGGGTCTCACCCAGCAACAGTTCCAGCCGTGTGACGATGCGGCGTTGTTCCGCCAGCGAGCGAGCGGGGTCGTCGGGGTAGGGGATGGGAACTTCGAGATTACGAATAATCTCTTGACTTATGTTTGGCTGTGCACCTCCAAAACTGCTTTTGAGTAGTTTTTGACGAATTGCTCGTAAAAACCAAAACAAAAATGTATTCTCAACATTATGAGATGGAAAGATTGCACAAATAGCTTGATTTGTTGCTGCATCAATTCCTAGAATTCCAAGTTTTCCTACTGTTGCGCCGTATAGTGCAATGAGAAGAGTGCCTTTGGGAAAAATTTTTGCATTTGACTCATTCAAACCTTTTTCTGTGATGGTTTCCTCTGTTCGGAGAATTAGTCCATCATCTAGTTCTCCTGATTTGAGCCAGGGTATTGTACCGCCGTAGTAACCAGCAACATTTCGTTTTGGGGTACCACCACTGGTCGTTTTACAAATATCGCCTAATCTCCTCCACTCCCACCCTTTCGGCAACTCCCAGCGTTCCATCATGCCTCCTCCTCCCCATTGCTCACCAGAGCGTGCAGGCGTTCCATGGCGGCGTGCAGTTCGCGCTGCCGTTCGAGCAGGCGGGCGGTCAGCTCGGCGGGGCGCGGCAGCTTGGCGCGTTCGCCCCGATACGGGTTGCGGGCGCTCAGGTCGTAGCCACGGGCGTGCAGGTCGTCAAGGGTTTCGACCCAATACGGTCGGCTGGCCGTCTCGCCTGCGGTGCGCACCTCGGCAGCCAGCGGGAAGGGCCGTTCCCCCTCACCGTCCAGCCAACGCTTCCACTGATCCCAGAGACGGCGGGCTTCGGTGAAGTGTTCATCCAGGATCGGGCTACCCTTGCTGAATTTCTTCAGCCCGGCGGGCAGGGGCAGTTCATAGTACCAGGTCTCGTTGCGCGCCAGCGGATTGCGGATATGGCTGCCCTCGGTGCGGCGGAAGAAGAGCAGGGCGGTCTTTACATCCGAATAGGGTGCAAACGCTCCCGGCGGCAGGCTGATGACAGCGAACAGGTGGAAATCGTCCAGGAGCATGCGTTTGACCTCGGCAAACGCTCCGCTGCGAAAGAGCGTGCCTTCGGGAACAACCACCGCAGCGCGGGCGTTGGCGGTCGGTTTCAGTTTCTTGATAATATGCTGCAAAAAGAGCAACTCAGTCGCATTGCTAGGGACAGGAAAATTCTGCTGAATATGCCGGCCCTCCTTGCCGCCAAAGGGCGGGTTCGTGAGCACAATATCGAAACGCTCAGCAACGCTTGTTCGAACATTCTCTTCCAGCGTATTGCGGCGTGCGATATTCGGCGTCGTTACCCCGTGAAGGATGAGATTCATCGTCCCCAGCAGGGCGGCCAGGGCTTTTTTCTCCTGCCCGTAAAAGGTGCGCTGCTGCAACGTTTCCAGGTCTTCCAATGTGCGGGCGTTTTTTTCCATCCAGAGATGCGCCTGCGCTAAGAAGCCGGCTGAACCACACGCCGGGTCATACACTGTCTCGCCGATCTGTGGGTCAATGACCTCGACCATGAAGCGGATGATCGGGCGTGGGGTGTGGAACTCGCCAGCAATCTGATTTTCCTGCCCCATCCGTGCCAGTAAGTCTTCATAAAAGCGCGTGATGGTAAAGAAATCATCATCACGGTCAAAGTCAATCTCGTTGATAATTGTTAACACTTCTTTCAAATTATAATCCGAAGCACAAACCGGTACATTACGTACCACCGTCTGATCGCCGATGCTCTCGTCTGAAAACAGTCTGGCGATGGTGTTGGCCAGCGGCGAACCGTTCAGGCTTGCCAGCCCTGGTAGCAATCGGCCACGCACAAATGCGACGAGTTGCCCTCTACTTGAATCCCATTTCTGAAGCGCTTCCGGGCCAGCCCAGGCATCCCAGGCGAGATCGGGTGGGAGTACTGGAATGTAGGTCTCACCGCGAAAGGCAGCTTCCTGGGCGCGTTTTTTCTCTTCCTGGTCAAAAAACTTAAGGAACAGCAACCAGGCAAGATGTTCGGTGTATTGCATCACGCCGCCGACATTGTTATCGCGGCGCAAAATGTCACAGGCGCGCCACATGTCGGCGCTGAGGTTGTCGTTGATGCGGTGATACGGTTTCATCGATGTTGTCGTTGTGTCATACAGGGACATAGGCAGCTCATCTGGGCAGGGTACACGTCTGTCCTGAGAATACTTCGACCTGCTTGGGCTGTCTACTCGGTTTGCGAGACTTTTTATTGTGTATGCGTTGTTATCCAAATTATACGTCACATTATACAATAATACGTTTACAGACCAGATTGTTCAAGGAGCTGTTGATACTGATCTGCACAAGAAGGGGCGCATCGAGGCGAGTTCCAAGGCTGCCTCGACCGGTTGGCAATGCGGATTCTTGTAAATACACACTCAGTTCGGTGGGTTGGTCAGGTACAATCGCTGCTGAAGTTCAGTCATCGCATGCCGTAAGCGTTCATCGCCGCCAAATGTGCGGCTAATCCCTTTTAGCCCACCAAAAGGCTTGAAGACAGGTAAACGGAAGACCTGGGGGTTCAGAATCTCTTCAATCCCGCTGAGTTGATACTGTTTTATCAGTGTCTCGATAACGACCCGCTGCGTACCAGAGAAGGACTGTAACCAATCAGCTTGCTGGTGCAAAAAGATTTGTGCACGCTGCGCACGGGTCAGAATAGGCTGGTGCTTAAAAGCGATGTAAGCCAGGATGTCAAACGGGTCTGCTTGTGGAACATCTAACACTTCAGCCAGTACATCTGGATACACACTGAAACGATGCAACTGTTCCTGAACGTGCCGACGACGATCTTCAGTCTGCCAGATTTGTACCAGTTTTTCCCAACTTGAGATAAGGGTACGAGTTTTCTCACGTGAGTAATCTATATATTGTTCCAATGTCAACGGTTCATTGAGACCGGCAACCAGGAATGTTGCTTCCTCTGCA
Source organism: Chloroflexus sp. (assembly GCA_017743535.1). Classification (GTDB taxonomy): domain Bacteria; phylum Chloroflexota; class Chloroflexia; order Chloroflexales; family Chloroflexaceae; genus Chloroflexus. The sequence goes on along the minus strand of JAGHYT010000084.1, from coordinate 14,248 downwards.
ATGGTGACCTGTAGATTCTTGACGACAATTCGACGGTGTGTTTCTTCGGTTAGAGGAGAAAGTTCAAAATCCAGGGCAACAGGAATTCCATCGAGTGTTGTAATCGCTTTTTGTTGCCGCTTCAGGCCTGTGCCATAAGCAATAACGGTGATCTCACCAATTGGTAGCCCTTCAAAAAGATATCTTCCATCTTCGTCGGTGAGAATTGGGCCACGTTGATCGTTTGGCCCAGCCATTACGGCGACCCTTGCCCCCTGAATAACTTCACCGCTCTCCAACCGTACCACGCCCTGGACAGTACCCGTCTGAGCGTTTGGGTCGGGCGCTGTTTGCACCGGACGGGGTGGACAATCCCATTGTGGATCGAGCAGACGGCTGGCATTGGTGTAGTCAATAATCCGAAACCACAGTTTACCGGTAGCAGGATCGAGACGGCTACCACGTCCAATAATTTGCTTAAATAGAATTGGAGAGGAAATCGTCTTCATGAAAACGATGTTCCGACACGATGGCACATCGACCCCCGTCGAGAGTAATTCGGCCGTGGTGGCTACTACTGGCGTCTTACGGTCACTATCCTGAAACTGGTTAAGCCAGCGCTGAGCCTGATCGCCTTCCTCACTGACAATAGGTACAGCGTAATCGTCACCCAGTCCTAAATCGGCAAATTCATTATTGAGCAGCCTTGCAACATCACGCGCATGCTCTACATCGACACAGAAGATCATCGTTTTGTGCATTAGACCAAACTGACGGAGTAACTTCGCCAAATGCCTGACCATCGTTTGAGTACGGTCAGGGAGGCGGATTTCACGCTCGAAGTTGGGTGTGTGATACTCGTCGCGCACCTCAATATCTTCTGGTGCAATCACTTCAGCGCCCTGTTCCCGCACCTTCAATATATGTAAACCATCTTTATCGACGCTCGTTAGGACGCGATGGACTTTGTATGTTGCCAAAAAGCCATCCTCGATCCCCTGGCTCAAACTGTACGTGTAGGCTGCTAGACGGAGGACACCTGCAGATGGATTGTTCGGATCGAGCGGTATCGCTGGTTCTTCAGCGCAGAAGTAAGCGTAGGTATCTACATTTTCATCTTGCCTGGGAGTAGCAGTCATTCCCAGATGAATGGCACTTTGAAAATAATCGAGAATTTCTTTCCAGGTGCCAAAACCAGATCGATGTGCTTCATCCACAATGATGAGATCGAAGAAATCAGATGGGAAGTGCTCGAACAAACGTTTGTTCTGCTGGTCGGTAGTCCAGAGAGTCTGATAAATGCCAAAATAGAGGTCGTATTGCAGGCTCAGGCGACGTTTCCCGTCGATCAAAAAGCGCGGATCGCCACGGTCACTTGCAAAGGGGCTAAACGCATTATAGGCCTGGTTGCGTAATACTTCGCGGTCTGCCAGGAACAGAATTTTTCCCGCACGTCCCTTTTGCTGATGCAACCATCCTGACTTGAATAGTTTCCAGACGATTTGCATAGCGGTGAAGGTTTTGCCGGTACCTGTAGCCATCGTTAGCAGGATGCGTTTCTGACCACGCATAATCCGCACTAAGGTTTCGCGAATAGCCGCCTCTTGAAAGTAGCGTGGTTCGCTCCCATGAGTCAGGCTTGGCGGTGCGTAGGGATGAAGCAGAGGGTTGTGCTGGCGGGCGGCAGCCGCAGCAGCGTTGTACAGCGGGCGCAATTCTGCAATTGTTCGTCCGCTTATTGTAGACAATTGAATGCCGGTATTCAACTCCCAGCGCTGCCACAACTCTTCAGGCGACGGGAACTCTTTGAGTTCGCGTGTCGTATCTGTGAACCCGTCCCACTCAATAATTTCGTGTCCATTTGTAGCATAGGCAAACATCAGATTATTCTCACGTGCGTAGCGTTTGGCTTGTTCTAACCCAGCGCTAGCCGGTTGATCTTCAGCTTTAGCTTCTACAACGGCGATGGGAAATGCTTCAGTATAGCGTAGGAGATAATCTATGACTCGCGGCTTCTCACGCTCGACTCGTCCACCGCGCAAAACAATGCGACCTGGTGTGTATTGCCAGTCAGGACGATAATAATGTTCACGAGTCACCTGGCTGCGCGTCCATCCGGCACGATTTAGCATTGGATCAATGAGTTGAGCACGAGTATCGGCCTCATTGAGTGGCATAGATGTTCCTCTCTTGCAGATGTGTCATTCCCTTCTCCGCTGTAGCTATACAATTTTTTCCTATATTATATAGCAGGATCTAGCCATGGTTCGTGTTTTGCCGTTTAGCATTGAATAAAAACAGTGGTGTTCACTTCATATCCTTGCCCCTCCCCCACTACCTGCGGTATACTGCTCTACGGCGTAGTCTTCTGAGCATAAGGAGCATGCCTATGAGCAGCGCAACAATCGGTGTGATCGGTGGGAGCGGTCTGTATGCGATGCCTGAATTGAAGAACCCCGAAGAGGTGCGCCTGAGTACACCGTTCGGTGATCCCAGCGATGCGTTTATCATTGGTGAGCTAGAGGGGCGACGAGTGGCGTTCTTGCCCCGTCATGGGCGCGGGCATCGGCTTAATCCGAGTGAAGTGCCGGCGCGGGCCAATATCTACGCCTTTAAGCTGTTGGGAGTACGGGCACTGATCTCGGTTAGTGCGGTTGGTTCACTGCGTGAAGATTACGCACCAGGTCATGCTGTCATTCCCGATCAGATTTTTGATCGTACCAAGGGGATCCGTCCGGCAACCTTCTTTGAGGGTGGGGTCGTTGCCCATGTCGCGTTTGATCGACCATTTTGCCCCAATTTAAGTAACATTCTTTTGCACGCGGCACAAGCTGCTGGGGCTACTGTGCATTACGGTGGAACCCTGGTTGTGATGGAAGGGCCACAGTTCTCGACCAAAGCTGAGAGTGAAGAGAACCGACGCCGTGGTCACAGTTTGATCGGGATGACGGCATTGCCCGAAGCGAAGCTGGCCCGCGAAGCCGAGATTGCTTATGCGACGCTGGCAATGGTTACCGATTACGATGTCTGGCATCCCGAACACGATGCTGTTACCGCTGAACAGGTGATTAAGGTGCTGAGTGCGAATGTAGCCCTCGCTCAACAGATTGTTCGACAGGCTGTTGCTCAGATCGACGATACCTTTACCAGTCCCGCTCACGATGCGCTGCGCTACGCAATTGTCACCCATCCCGATTATATTCCGGCAGCGGTCAAAGAGCGTCTGGCGCCGATTGCCGGTCGCTATTGGTCGTGAGGTCGTATGCAAGGAGAAATTCGCATCCTGCCGTTGCGCGGTATCGGTGAAGTACGACCCGGCGATGACCTGGTGGCGATCCTTGCTACAGCAATTGATGCTGCCGGTGGGTTGGAAACAGGCGATATTCTGGTCGTGACGCAAAAGATCGTGTCGAAGGCTGAAGGACGTCTGATCGACCCGGCGACGGTTGAGCCGTCGCCGTTTGCCTATGAGATTGCCCGTACTGCAAAGAAAGATGCTCATTACCAGGAGGTCGTGCTGCGCGAGGCGAAGCGGATTGTGAAGATGGCAAATGGGGTCTTGATTACTGAAACCCATCACGGCTTTGTCTGCGCGAATAGTGGCGTGGACGAATCGAATGTCGATGGTGGCCGACGACTGACATTGCTGCCGCTCGATCCTGATGCAAGTGCTGCTGCGCTCCATAAAGGTCTTGCCAGTCGCTACGGCTACGCGCCGCCGGTGATTATCACCGATACCTTTGGTCGCCCATGGCGTGAAGGGCAGGTTAATGTAGCGATTGGCGTCGCCGGTATGATGCCGCTGCACGATTTTGCTGGGATTACCGACCCGTATGGCTACACAATGCAGGCGACGTTGATCGCAGTTGCCGATGAACTAGCATCTGCTGCCGAGCTGGTGATGGGAAAGATTGATCGCGTACCGGCAGCGCTGGTGCGTGGGTATCGGTATCAACCAAGTGCAACGGCTAATGCCCGCCAGTTGATCCGTGATCCGCGCTTTGATCTCTTCCGTTAAATATCATGGATAGGTCCACTGCAAAAACTCACCACGGAGCACACAGAGCGTCTAAGATTTATGAATAATTAAGGATAATTTTTGGCCATTGAGCGCATGGAGAAAAAATGTTCACAACCCTATGTTCAATGAAAGATAAAATTATCTTTAGTCTCTGTGATCTCCGTGGTCTCTGTGGTGGAAAGATCACCTTTTTGTAGTGAAGTTATGGACTTTTTCACCCTCGTCCAAACTCGGCGGACAGTGCGTGCTTTTCGGCCTGATCCGCCGCCGCGTGAAGCTATTGAGCAGATTTTGTGGGCAGCTAGTTGGGCGCCATCACCCCATGGACGGCAGCCCTGGCGGTTTGTGGTGGTCGAAGCTCACGAACGTAAGGCGGCGCTGGCGGCAGCAATGGGCGAAGCATGGCGTCATCACCTCGCGCTCGATGGGCATGATCCGGCAACTATCGAACAGCGCTTGCAACGCTCGCAAGAGCGGGTGCTGAACGCGCCAGTGATCATCATTCCCTGTCTTTACCTCAACGACCTTGATGTCTACCCCGACCCCGAACGCCAGACTGCCGAGACGACAATGGCGATCCAGAGTCTGGGTTGTGCAGTGCAGAATATGTTGCTGGCGGCGTTCGCGCTCGGCTTGGCAGCAGGATGGATGTGTGCGCCGTTATTTGCCCCAGCAGCAGTGCGAACAGCTCTCAATCTGGCCGAAGATTTGCACCCGCAGGCGCTGATCCCGATTGGCTATCTGGCGCAGGAACCAAAACGTCGTCCACGCCGATCATTGGACGAACTGGTTGTGCAGTGGTTATAGCTCACCGGTGTTTGAGAGAGATACACGTTAGGATTGTGTACGGTTTTCACAGACCAGCTTGGGATAAGAGATGGTCTGCATCTTCCCTTCCTACACGGAGTAAGTAATTATGGACTGCTGAAACCACGCTTCAGCAGTCGAGAAACCGCCAACGTAGCTCGCAAAAGTGGAGCATGTTTCCGACGCACGCCGATCTCAATTCGGTCAACACGATCCATATCTCATCTTACTGACCTTGTGCAGCACGTTGCATCATCACCTTGTAGGGGCACGACACCGCCGTGCCTGTATAAGGGAATAGGTGATACCTATGCGGACAACGGGATGGATCTCGTTATCTTCCGTAGCATGATTTTCCGGGTAGGCTTTAAGAGCCTAATCAAACACCCGGATTGCCCATCGGGCACGTAGCGTACCTATGCGACCATTGCGTGAGGAGGTGCCAATATTCTTTCACTTCCGCGCCATACCTTCCCCCTTCCTCTCCCCGTGGGGGAGAGGGAAGGGGGGCTAGGGGGAAGGTGAGGGCCACCAGGCGTGCTCCGCAGCACCGGCGCTGAAACCGGCGCGGAGACGCATGCGTTGCCTGCCAGCATTCCCCTGACCATTATGGAGAAGCCATAGTCGAGCCACATCAAAAGCCCAGGTTTTTAATCACACTCTAAGACATCTGTGTGTCTCTGTACCTTTGTGCGGGATGGGGTGAGTCTGCACATTAGTTAGCGCGAACCCATCTCAATTGGCCCCTCCAATGTCTTGGCGGCTAAGCGTGCGGTAGGCGCTATAACCGAAGATGGCACTGTAGACAGCAATCACGATCAGCGCCTGCCATTGCGGTGGCAACAGACTCAGATCGAGAGCGGCGGTCAGCACACTCTGATCGAGACCGAACATACGACTATTCTCTACTACCAGTCGGTTAATGTTCGGCTGCAACAAGAGATTGACCAGCGCACGAATCATCGGATCAACCGCACCAATCGTATTGAGCGAACCGGCGCTCACATCAAAGGCCAGAAAGATCAAACCGCCACCCACCCCGGCGATCACCGAGCGGCCCACAATGGCGCTGGCGCCGGCTATCAGCGTGTACGGTAACATCACGATCAGCGCCCGCAGCATACCAATCGGCAATAACAACAGATCAATAATACCAATCTGCTGCGGTAAACCGAGGATTGTCCCGAACAACAGGGCCAGCATTGCCCCTATCACGAGCGTAATGACGGTGGCAACCAGTAATGCTAATTGCAGGGCAACCAGCTTTGCCAGCAAATATGCTCCCCGATGTGGAGCGCGGGTCAACAGAATCCGTAACGTTCCCCAATTAAAATCGCTCCCAACGATACCGGCAGTCAGGATAATTGCCAGAATGCCACCAGTACCGTTGATTGCACTCAACACAGCGCCGAAGACACCAGGCAAGCTGAGTTGCCGTTTAATCTGTTCAATCGCTGCCGGACTGAGCAGATTAAATGTAACCTGGCCTCCACTGAAGGTTCCCTCTTGCAGAGCGACGACCAGAAACCAGAGGGTTTGCTGCAAAAAGGTCAAAAAGAGAAAGATACCTAGCAAGAGGAGCGCCATCGGACGGCGTGAAATCTTCAGCCATTCGGCAGCCAGGAGGTTGGTAAACATCGTTCGTGTATCCATCGCAGCTACTCAGTTCTCGTCACTGTTAGGAAGAACTCTTCCAGCGAGCTATGGTTTGCGCCAATCTCGGCCACTACGATGTCGGCGCGAATAAGCAGAGCATTGATTTCAGCGGCACGCTCGACGGGTGCGTCAATAATAATCACTTCCTCTTGCACCGTCACACCGCTAACCCATGGTAAGGTACGCAAGAGATGTACTGCCGGTTCGGGATTGCCTTGCACTCGTAATCGCACTCCCTGTCCACGCCGCAGCAACGTTGCCACTTCGCCAGCCGCAATCAGCTTACCCTCTTTCAAAATTGCTACCCGATTGCAGAGCTGCTCGACCTCGTAGAGCAGGTGACTGCACAGCAAAATGGTACGTCCACCGGCGGCCAGTGTGCGAATCAGGTTACGGATCTCGACTGTCCCTGCCGGATCGAGGCCGTTGGTTGGCTCGTCGAGCATAATCAGTTCGGGATCGGGTAAGAGTGCGGCCGCTATCGCCAGCCGTTGTTTCATACCCTGAGAGTAGGTAGCAACCTTATCACGGGCGCGGTCACTTAGCTCGACGGTCTCCAGTACCTCCTTGACTCGCGCAGCCGGTATCCCGCCTGCACGTGCCAGCACACGCAGGTTATCGGCGCCGCTGAGGTACGGATAAAACGCAGGTGCCTCAATCATCGCCCCAACGCGCCGGAGTGCCAGTGCCGGTTCGCGTTGCACATCGTGACCGAGTACAATTGCCTGGCCTTTGGTTGGTCGTACCAGTCCCAGCAGCATGGCAATCGTTGTGGTCTTTCCGGCGCCGTTAGGGCCGAGAAAGCCAAATACTTCACCCTTGCCGACCGTCAGATTTAGTCGATCAACGGCCAGCCGTTTTCCATAGCGTTTGGTGAGGTCAATGGTCTCAATCGCATTCATAGCGTGTGCTCGTGTTATGCTATTTTGCAGTTAATCATAGCACACCTGGTGGAATGAGCCTGTTGGTGTTTCTACGGTCGTTTAGAATAAACCATCGTGTAGCGCGGGAATGGTTGATGGTAGATGGCGTTTTACTGGGAAGAGAAAATAGGAAAGAATGAGCGGGTTCTCAACCCCGATCCGCCCCCCTTCCTCCCCCTGGGTGGGAGAGAAAGGGGCCGAGAGAAAGGTGAGGGCGCCAGAACAAAATTAGCCGGCAATAGACATAAGGAGCTGCAATGATCATCTACACTATCGCAATGCCTAAACCACACTCGCACCTGTTTCATGTCCAGATCGAGATTGATCGCCTCCAGCCCGGCGAGATACGGCTGTCGCTTCCGGCGTGGACACTCGGTTCGTACATGATCCGTGAGTTTGCGCGCCATGTTCAGGAATTTCAGGCAGTTGATGACCAGGGCAACCGGTTGCCCTGGCGCAAGACACGCAAAGATACCTGGCTGATCGAGGCGGGTGCGTCAACCCGAGTGATCGTGACCTATAACGTCTACGCATTTGATCTAACCGTGCGAACCAGCCACCTTGATGGCTCGCATGGCTATTTCAACGGTGCAAACGTGTTCATGTACGTCCACGGTCATACTCACGAACCTCTGACCTTGCACATCGATCTGCCGGTTGGCTGGCGGGCAACGACCGGTCTGACGCCGTTGCCATCTGATCCTGCCCGTCCACAGCGAGCCTCGTTTCAGGCTCTCGATTACGATGAACTGATCGACTGCCCGGTGGAGTGTGGTACCCATCGCCTGTTGACCTTCTCGGTCGATGGTATTCCGCATCAGATTGCGATTTGGGGCCACGGTAATGAAGACGAAGAACGGCTGCTGGCTGATACACGACGGATTGTTGAAGTACAACGGGCTATGTTTGGTGGCTTGCCGTACCGCGACTATACCTTTATTCTGCATTTGACCGATGGGCGTGGTGGTGGCCTTGAACATCGGAACAGTGCCTCAAATATGGTGGATCGCTGGACATTTACCGACAATTATGAACGGTATTTGAGCCTAACCTCGCACGAACTGTTTCATGCCTGGAATGTTAAACGTTTGCGCCCGGCGCCTCTGGGTCCGTTTGACTATCAGAACGAGAACTACACACGGCTATTGTGGCTGATGGAAGGTGCAACCAGCTATTACGATGATCTGTTGCTGGTGCGCGCTGGTCTGATCAGTGAAGAGCGTTATCTTCAGAAACTGGCCGACAAGATCGTGCAATTGCAGAACCAACCTGGTCGCCGGTTACAAAGCCTCGAACAGAGTAGTTTTGATGCCTGGATCAAGCTCTACCGTCCTGATGAAAACAGTATCAATTCAAGCATTTCTTATTACCTCAAAGGGGCATTGGTGTGCTGGATTTTTGATATGGCGATCCGTGCTCGAACCAATAGTGTACGGAGCTTTGATGATGTGATGCGTTACCTATACCAGCGCTATCCGATCACTGGGCCGGGCATTCCTGAAGAGGGAGCTGTTCTGGCCGCACTTGAGCTGATCGGTGGCGCTGACGGCGCTCTCCGTGACCTGTACGAACGCTACGTTGTTGGTGTGGAAGAACTTGATTACGCGACGGCGCTCGCAGTTGTAGGTCTCGAACCGCGCTGGCAATATCGTCGGCCCCGCCCTGATGGTCAACCACCGGCCTGGCTAGGGATCAATGTGCGAAAACAGGGCGACCGCACCTTGGTTGCGTCGGTGCGCAGTGATGGACCGGCCTACGAAGCCGGTGTGTATGCCGATGATGAGCTTGTAGCGCTTGATGGTTGGCGGATTAACGAGGAACGGTTGCACCAACGCCTCCTTGAGCGCCGACCCGGTGATGTGGTGCGGTTAACGCTCTTCCGCGGTGATGCCCTGGTTGAAGTACCGGTGACACTGGCCGTCGCACCTTATGATATGCTATCGCTGGTATCGGTAGCCGCGCCGACCGATGCTCAACAGTATGCTCGTGCGGCCTGGCTACAAAAGATGTAAATAGGAGAGAGCGATCCGGTAATGAACACAACATCTGTTTCTGTCGAGGAACTCAAAGCAATGGCAGCGGCAGCAGCCGTAGCATTGGTGCAGCCGGGAATGGTAGTTGGTTTGGGTTTTGGTAGTACAGCAGCTTACGCGACCCGCTTAATCGGTGAGCGTCTGCGACAGGGGGAACTGTACGATATTGTGGGTGTTCCCTGCGCCGAAGGCACTGCACTGCTGGCCCGAGATGTGGGCATCCCATTGACAACACTTGATGAGGTAAACACGGTTGATCTAACTATCGACGGTGCTGATGAAGTTGATCCGCATCTAGCATTAATCAAAGGAGGCGGTGGCGCCTTACTGCGCGAAAAAATGGTTGCTCAGGCCAGTAGCCGGGTTGCGATTATTGTTGATGAGAGCAAACTTTCGCCAGCGCTTGGAAGCCGCTTCGCGCTTCCGGTAGAGATTGTTGATTTTGGGCAGCGGGCAACCGCTCGCTGGTTAGAGGCACAGGGTGGCACAGTACGACTGCGGTTGCGGGCTGACGGTCAGCCGTTCCGTACCGATCAGGGTCATCTCATTCTTGATTGGGCCTGTGGCCCGATTGCCGATCCGGCAGCTCTGGCGGAACGGCTAGCAGCACGGGCCGGCATTGTCGAGCACGGTCTGTTCGTTGGTTTAGCAACCGATCTCTTCATTGCTAGTGCTACCGGTGTTCGACATGTAGTAGCATCGGATTGCGGTACAATAATCGGGTAAACTTGCGCATACGATTGCAGGAGTACTATGCGGCTTGCACCTTCCATCCTTACGGCTGATTTTGCTCGCCTAGGTGAACAAGTGACTGCGGTTTGTGCTGCCGGTATTGATTGGATCCATCTCGACGTCATGGATGGCCATTTTGTGCCAAACATTAGTTTTGGCCCATTGGTTGTGCGTGCGTTACGTCCCCTGGCCGATAAGTATGGTGCGCTGCTCGATGCACACCTGATGATCGTCGAACCCGAACGCTATCTGGCTGATTTTGCTACTGCCGGTGCTGATTTGATAACCATTCACGCTGAAGCAACACCACATCTCCATCGAGCTGTCCAGATGATCCGTGATCTGGGGAAAAAGGCTGGGGTTGCGATCAATCCGGCCACACCGCTGTGTATGATCGAAGAAGTGATCGACCAGGTTGACCTGATCTTGTTGATGACAGTTAATCCTGGTTTTGGTGGTCAAACTCTGATCCCCTCGGTTTTGACGAAAGTCCACCGGTTGAGTACCCTGCTAAGCAATCGTCCAATTGACATTATGGTAGACGGTGGGGTCAATCCATCGACGATTGCTGCCTGTGCTGCGGCCGGTGCAACCGTTGCTGTCGTTGGTTCGGCAGTGTTTGGCAACCAGCCCATTGCCGATGCAATCACTGATCTGCGGATTGCGCTGGGAGAAATTCCACGATTGAAGTGAACTGTTCTTGTGTGCGGAGAAAAGGTGTTTTATGTATCTTGCCGGTGATATTGGTGGTACCAAGACCATCCTTGCCCTGTTTGATTACAACAGCGGGCCACATCATCCATTAGTAGAGCGGACCTTTCCTAGCGCCCAATATTCAGGGCTGGAAGAGATCATTGCCGAGTTTTGCACCCGACATCCGGTTTCAATCACCGGCGCTGCGTTTGGAGTGGCCGGGCCGGTGATGGCCGGAAAGGCCAGCATTACCAATTTACACTGGACGATTGATGCGGTTGCGCTGAGTGATGTCTTGCAAGGCGCACCGGTGCGCTTACTCAACGATCTGGAAGCTATTGCCCAGTCAGTGCCAATCCTTGAACCCACCGATATTGAAACACTTGCGGTCGGGTCTCCAATCACCGGCGGCGCTATTGGTGTTATTGCCCCCGGTACTGGTTTGGGTGAGGCATTTCTCACCTGGGATGGTCAACGCTACCGGCCCCACCCTTCTGAAGGTGGCCATACCACCTTTGCACCCCGTAACCGGATCGAAAAAGATTTGCTCGACTATTTGCACCAGCGCTACACACACGTAAGCTACGAGCGAGTCTGTTCAGGCATCGGTATTCCCAATCTTTACGCCTTCGTCCGTGATTGCCTACTTCAACAGGAAACACCAGAGGTTGCCGAGCAATTGGCCGCCGCGAGCGATCCAACTCCGGTCATCGTTCAGGCTGGTATGTCCACCGAGCAGATGTGTCTGGTATGTCGCACAACCCTTGAACTGTTTGTCGATATTTTAGCTGCTGAAGCCGGGAATCTGGCTCTGAAGGTGTTAGCGACTGGCGGTGTCTATATTGGTGGTGGATTACCCACTCGTGTGTTGCCACTGATGAAGCGTAGTCGCTTTTTACAAATCTTCCGCGATAAAGGCCGTTTCAGCGAATTATTAAGCCGGGTTCCGGTTCATGTCATCCTCGAACCGAAGGCAGGGTTACTCGGAGCGGCAGCGGCAGCAATGAGTTGACACCGTTTCTGTTTTAGTGTATGAATAACACTAATATCAACGGAGGGAGAAACTCGATCATGCAGGATGAACATCCGGTACCTTACGATGTCAGCAAATATCAGTTGCCGGCGGTCACAGTCGATGTCGTAATTTTTAGCCTGATCAATCGCACGCTCCATGTCTTGCTTGTTCAGCGGAAACGCTGGCCGTTCGAGGGACGTTGGGCGATCCCAGGTGGGTTCATCCGGCTTGACGAGTCACTTGAAGAGGCAGCACGCCGTGAGCTTGAGGAAGAGACCGGCGTGCGCGATGTCTATCTTGAACAACTCTATACCTTTGGAGATGTGCATCGCGACCCGCGTCATCGGGTGATCAGCGTCGCCTATATTGCCCTTGTCCGCGCCGATGTGCAGACGATCCGGGTGAGTGACGAGAATAGCGACGTGCGCTGGTTCCCGGTCGATCAATTGCCAACACCGCTCGCCTTTGATCACGATCAGATTCTGGCGTATGCACTTTCACGGCTGCGCTCGAAACTCGAATATACGACTCTGGCCTTTCAGTTGTTGCCCGAACTCTTTTCAATCCTCGAATTGAAACACATTTACGAGCAAATTCTGGGTGAAAAGCTCGATAAAGGTAACTTTTATCGCAAGATTAAGGAGTCTGGTATTCTCGAAGAAACACCGTATATGCGAGAAGGGCGTGGGCGTCCAACCAGGCTTTGGCGCTTTCGTCGTGACCGTCCCGGTGATAAGCAGTTCGTCTTCCGCTGGCGTGAAGATCGTCGCGAGTGAGTTCAGCAAAACCGTAGCACGGTAAGGTGAGACGAGGAAAAAGCGTGAGGTGGGGACCCAACCTATTTCCCGCTCTCTCTTCATCGCCCTGCATCGTAGCGCAAGCAAGGATAACCCATCACCACTGTAACACACCAGCGTATGATTCAAGTAAATGATTAGCGGCTCCGCGAAGTGAGGCTCACTATGCCTGCGCTCGAAGTGCTAGTTGTCGGCGGCGGAGTAATCGGTGCGGCAACGGCGTATGCTCTTTCCAGGCGTGGTCGTCGAGTCCTTTTACTCGAACAGTTTACTATCGGGCACGCTCGCGGTAGCTCACACGGCTTATCGCGCTCGATCAGCTCTGTTCACCCGCGTCTCCATCACGTGCGATTGGCCGCCGCAGCGCGGCAGGCCTGGCGTCGCCTGGAAGACGATAGTGGTCAACGATTGCTGATCAAGACGGGTGTCCTGGATATTGGCCATGCCGATTCGCCCCCGATCCAAGCAAGCATCGCTCACCTCAGCGCTGTTGATGAGGCGGTTGAAGTACTCGGTCTTTACGAGCTACGTGTCCGTTTTCCGCAGCTCGCCTTGACTGACAAGACCATCGCTATCTATCAGCCTGAAGGTGGTATATTACCGGCATCGCGTTGTGTTGCGACGATGATCGAGCAGGCACGGCGCTATGGGGCAAGGGTTGCTACAGGTGTGCGGGTCAGTCGGATCAAACCAGAGGGTTCAGGGGTGCGAGTCGATGCCGATGGTACGGTGTATTGGGCACAGCGCGCAGTGATCGCGGCTGGTTCATACAGCTCTGTATTGTTGCGGCATCTTGATGTAGCGGTTGACCTATCCACTACCTGCGAGCAGGTTGCCTTCTTCTCGCCGCGTCATCGCGTCTTGAGCAAGTTGGGGTATTTACCGGTGGTACGCGATTACGGTCACCACCCCGGCGATCACCTGCTCGTCTGTTATCCTGATTTAGGAGAAGGGATCAAAGTCGAGCGTTACGGGGCCGGGATACCTGTTACTGACCCTTACGAACCACCACCAATACCCGATCCGGCAGAAAATGAACGGATCGCTCAACGGCTCGCGCAAATCATGCCGGGTTTTGTGACTCAAGTGCTGTATGCCGAGACATGTCGCTTCACGCACACGCCCGACGGTGATTTCGTGATTGATACCCATCCGGAGTACAATCAGATTCTCATCGCAATCCCAGCGAGTAGTTGTGGCTTCAGCATAGCCCCAGTTGTTGGCGAAATACTGTCTGATCTGGCGATCAACGGAACGACCAGCTATGATATTACGCCGCTTCGCCTGGCCCGCCTGAATCGGATAGGATGAATATCCTGACGTTTGCCGGTACCCACTCTACTCACAGCCATATCCCTCTTTAGGAACATTTGCCTGATAGCATAGTGAAAGGGGCCGGTGCCTGTCTGGCCCGCAGTACACCCTCTGCTGAAATACGTGCCTGTCTTTGAGCATGCGATACGCAGCCGAGAACTCTGAGAGCCTGATCAAAAACCCAGATGTCTCGTTGAGCACGTACCGTACCCGTGTGACCATTACGTGAGTGGTTTCCAGCATTCTTTCTCTCCCCCCACCCCCCCTTCCTCACCCGT
>JAGHYT010000083.1:0-19765 GCA_017743535.1 Chloroflexus sp. | reverse complement strand
GCCAGCGGTGGTGGTACGGCAGCAAATCCAAATTCACCGATTATCATTGCCTGGTTACCCAACGAGTCTGGCGCCGAACTTAAAGATGCACGTGACGCTATCGGTGCTGTTGTTAGTGAAACATTAGGCCGTCCAGTTGAGCATCGGACGACAACTGACTATCTGATCGCAGTAGAAGCTCTGGCTAACAACACTGCTCATCTTGGCTTCTTCGGCGCTGAAGCATACGTGCAGGCGCACGACAAGAACAGCAAAGTGATACCATTGGTCATTCCAAGCGGTTCTGACGGTCGGCTCGAAACGGCTGTCTACTACAGTTGGTTAGCAGTAGTACGTGGTCAAGAAGGGAATTACCAGGAAAACGGCGTCTTCAAAATCGACAACATTCAGGGTAAGCGCATCTCATTCGTATCGCCTAGCTCAACCTCAGGCTTCCGCGTACCATCTGCGAATATCGTCAAATACTTCAGTCAGCAGGAAAAGTGGAAGAATTTGACCTCTGAAGAGCTGATTGAAGGCGGCCCGAATAAGTTCTTCAGCGAAGTTCTATTCGGCCAATCGCATCAGGGTGCAGCAGTTAATCTGCTCTCAGGGAAGGTTGATGTTGCCGCATTTTGCGATGCCTGTGTTGACATCTATGTCGATCTGGTATCAGGTGAGGAGAATAAACCCGGTGCTGTCTATCGTGTATTAGACAACGCTCCAGAACCGTTCGATAAGTTCCCTGGCGCCGAGTTTGTAATCATCTCGTCAACACCGGTCATTAATGCTCCGTTTGTTGCGAACAGCAGTATGTTGACTGCCGATGAGATCAAACGTCTTCAGGATGTGCTAACTTCCGATACTGTTGCCAATAATCCTCGCATCTTTGCGACGAAAGCAGAGATTGATGCAGGCTTCAAGCCATTGTTCCGCAAGACGAAGGATGAACGGTTCCTGGTTGTCGATGACTCGTTCTTCAACCCGATCCGAGAGCTGCGCTAACGAAAGTTACAAGACACTGCACTGGCGCTGATTGTTAGATTGGCGCCAGTGCTTCATCTGTGAAAAGAGGTTCTATGAGCCTGCTTGAACTGCATTCGGTGACAAAGCGCTACGGCGCCGAAACCCTTGCTCTTAACTCGATTACTTTTTCGGTTCAATCCGGTGAGTTCGTTGCGATTATCGGCCCTTCTGGTGCTGGTAAATCGACTCTGCTGCGCTGCATCAATCGCCTGATCGATGTTTCAGAGGGAGATATTCTATTCAATGGCGTAAGCGTACCAAAATTACGAGGCAAGGAACTCCGCCATCACCGTACTCAGATCGGAATGATCTTCCAGCATTACAATTTGGTAAACCGCCTTAGTGTGCTCGAAAATGTGCTACACGGGCGATTGGGATACAAAAACACCCTTCAGGGCATTCTTGGTCTCTACAGTGAGCAAGAAAAGCGTGAAGCGGTACGTATTCTCGAAACACTCGGACTAAGTGATCAGATGTATAAGCGCTGTGATCAGCTTAGTGGTGGTCAGAAGCAACGTGTCGGCATTGCCCGTGCACTGGTGCAACAGCCAAAGATGCTGCTCTGTGATGAGCCAATCGCCTCACTCGATCCGAGTTCAGCCAAGGTCATTATGGATACTCTGCGCGAAATCAACCGCACAATGGGGATTACAGTCTTGGTTAATCTTCATCAGGTTGACGTGGCATTGCACTATGCCGAACGAATCATCGGTATCAATCGCGGCCAAGTCATCTACGACGGCCCGCCACATGCACTGAGCAATGCGCA
This sequence comes from Chloroflexus sp., assembly GCA_017743535.1. GTDB lineage: Bacteria > Chloroflexota > Chloroflexia > Chloroflexales > Chloroflexaceae > Chloroflexus. The sequence goes on along the minus strand of JAGHYT010000083.1, from coordinate 17,991 downwards.
AATCTACCAGATTTACGGCTCAGAGGCTGGCGAACTGATCCTTGATCTAAAGGAGCGCTATGCAGCCTGATACTTTTTTTCGCCGTCGCCGTCTCCAATCACTGCTCTTTTTCGTCGTTATTCTTAGTGTTACCTACGGCAGCATTGTACTCACGCAGTTCGATGTGGTACGAGGACTCCTTGCCGTACCACAAGCGTTTGCGTGGGCGGTAGTAAACTTCATCCCAGACGAACGGGCCTGGTCGCGGCTACCAAATATTCTGAGCAAGCTGCAAGAGACGGTACTGGTTGCGATCGCATCATCGACTATCGCCGCCGTGCTTGGCCTGGGATTAGCCCTCTTTGGTGCAAACACTACCCGTCCCCATCCGTGGTTTAGCCTACCGGCCCGTGCGATAGCCAGTGTGTTTCGGAATATAGATGTATCGGTTTGGGCGTTAATCTTGCTCTTCTCGTTTGGGCAAAGTGGGTTTACCGGCTTTTTCGCTCTTTTCTTCGTTACATTTGGCTTCATCACACGTGTAATGATTGAGACTATCGACGAAGTGGGAGTGGAACCGATTGAAGCACTACGCGCCACCGGAGCAAGTTATGGTGCGATTATCAGTCAGAGCGTTATTCCATCTTGTTTGCCGCAACTGATCAGTTGGCTCCTGTACATGATCGAAACCAATATCCGCAGTGCCACGCTAGTCGGGATTCTGACCGGAACCGGTATTGGATTTTTGTTTGATCTCTACTTTAAGAACTTCAACTACGGGTCGGCCAGCCTAGTGGTATTGGTGACAGTTGCCGCCGTTTTACTCATCGAAACGGTATCGAACGCTATCCGAAGGATAATTCTGTGATGGAAGCATCTTTACCCTCACGCCGAATCCGTTTACGCCCACGCAATCGCGCCAACACCGTATTACAAGTCACTTTAATCACTTTGGTGTTGCTGACTGCGTATGGCCTGGTAACACTCGACACTCGCAACATTGATGTGTTTGCCGCTTTGGGCAATATGTTCAACGACTTTCGGATCGTGTTTTTCGAAGCACGATTAGAACGATTAAGTTGGTTTGAATTGTTTCGGGAGTTGATGATTACTGTCGGTCTGGGGCTACTAACAACCGTTACTGGTGGGATCATTGCTTTTTTCCTTTCCTTATTTGCCGCCCAGAATCTTACCCCTCGTCGGGTTACTGACGCTATGAAAGCAGTGATGGCTTTCATCCGTGCGGTTCCGACCGTGCTCTGGGTGCTCTTCTTTGCTGTCACAACCGGTCTGGGAAGTGTCGCTGCTATTCTCGGTATGACCTTCCATTCGATCAGCTATCTGGTGAAGGCATACGCCGAGACATTTGAAGAGCTTGATTCCGGTATTCTGGAAGCACTGCGTGCGAGTGGCGCTAACTGGTGGCAGACGGTGTTCCAGGCAGTTGTGCCGTCTACTGCCTCTGCTCTTCTTTCGTGGACGTTTGTGCGCTTCGAGATTAACTTCTCGGTTGCGATTGCGATGGGTGCAACTGCCGGTGCCGGCGGTATCGGGTTTGATATGTTTATGGCAAGCGCCTTCTACCTTGACTTACGCGAGCTGGGTGTGTTCACGTATGCAGTACTGATCTTCGCCATTCTGCTGGAATGGACCGCAACTCGTCTGAAAGAAACGGTCGGGATTAAGCGTCCGGTATAGTATCGATCAGGAGTTCGCATGCTTAGTACCTCTCATATTCTCAGTTGTAGTCCACCGCATCTGGTCTGTGAATTGGCCGAACAGGTGCTGACTAAATACGACCGTGAGGCAATAACATTCATCAGCGGGCCAAGGTATGTGCTGGTGCAATTGCGGGTCGTTGATGGAGTAGCCGAGACGGTTTTTCATGCGGGCGAAATCCTGGCTACCGAAACCAGATTAGAACTTAATGGGCAATTTGGCTTTGGCATGGTTATCGGACGTGATGCCGATCACGCAACTGCGCTAGCTGTGCTCGATGCAGCCCTACGCATGCCGGGCAATCCACACGCTGACCTGTACCCGCGCATTGCTGAATTGGAGCGCACCCTACGAGCCGCCTGCGAACAACGTTTTGCCGCTGCCGCTGCCACCAGAGTCGCGTTTGAGACCTTTTGATGAGCAAGAGTAATCTCTATGAGCCTCGTTGCTGCACCGCAAACACCACTTGAGCGATTCAACGGTCAGACCTTTCGTGTTCTGCTCGATTGTCTGGCTCGTCCTGGCAAGATCGGGCAGTTACCGCCACCTCCATTTACAAATGTCCCCTCACCTGCTGATGGAACACCGCCTCAGCTTACGGCCATTGCTGCCTGTATGAGTCTGCTTGATCAAACGGTGGGTTTTGTGCATGCCATCAATCAGACCTGGCTACCAATCAATCATCCACTATCGCGATGGATCACGGTGCGTAGCAATGTCCGCATGCTCACGCCATCAATGGCTGACTTCGCATTGTTGCACGATTTGGCCAGTATTGCACTCCTGCCCGAATTGCCTGTGGGAACAATGCTCTACCCCGAACAGAGTTGTACCGTCTTTCTCTGCGTACCAACCCTTGTCGCCGGTGGCAGCACTCTGCGTCTGGCAGGACCGGGAATCGCCACGACGGTGACCGTTGGGTTACCTGAGGCTACACCAAACGAGCTAGCAGTATTAACCGTGCGACGTGGACAGTTTCCATTAGGGATCGATCTCTTTCTGATTGATCGGCAAAGCCGCTGTTTGGGCTTACCACGCACGACCGAGATTACGTTATGCCGGTACTGAGACACACATCGGTCGTATTCTGAACAGGACAACACCGATCAAGGAGCAATTATGGGATACGTTGCTGTACGAGGTGGGAGTGAAGCTGTAGCACGTGCCGAAGAACTGGTTGATTGCCTGCGCCTCCTTGGCGGCAATACTCCACTTCAACTGCCACAAATACGGGATCAGCTACGTCATGCAGTCAGCCGAGCAATGCACGAGGGCGCACTCTACGCCCCGCTCCTGGCTGCACTGGCAATTAAACAGGCCGAGGGTGATAGCATCGAGGCCGCTTTTCTACTCCGCGCATATCGTACAACGCTGCCGCGTGTGATGACATCGTTACCGCTCAGTGGACGTGATATGCGCTGCCTGCGTCGTATCTCTGCTTCGTTCAAAGACATACCCGGCGGCCAGATATTGGGGCCAACGACCGACTATTTGATTCGGCTATTGCAACCGGCCCTGATGCACGAAGATGTGCGGGCAGTGATTAAGGCTGCCGAACGGTATCGAGAGCTTATCGCCAGTGCTCATCATCAGCCGGGTGAAGTAGGTCAGTTTCCGAAAGTCATCGACTATATGCGTCAAGAGCAAATGATCGTTGACATCCCCCCAGAACCGTCTGCTGAAGAACCTTACGATATTACTCGCGAACCGCTCATCTTTCCCTGCCCACGCAGTGCCCGTTTACAGGCGCTGGCGCAGGCCGATACCGGCAGTTTGATGAGTCTGGCGTATAGCAGTGTGCGTGGCTATGGCGATGCGCACCCGACTCTGATCGAACTACGGTATGGGTATATCGCGGTGCAAGTCGCTCACCCCCTCACAGGTGAGCCGGTCGTCATCGGTGAGATTGAGGCTACTGAGGCTGAGGTTGCTTCAAAAGCGCATAGTGTCACCAATACTAACGAGCCGCCACGCTTTAATGTCGGATATGGCTTTGCGTTTGGTCAGAGTGAGCTAAAGGTCATGAGCATGGCCATTCTTGATAGTGTCTTAACCCAGGCCCGTGCCAGCAGCCTGGCAGGAGAGTCAGGGCCAGCCGCACAGGAAGAATTTGTGCTGCTCCATACCGACGGTATTGAGGCGAGTGGGTTTGTCGCTCACTTCAAATTACCCCACTATGTCACATTTGCAGCCGACCTTAGCGTCCTTGGCCGTGCCCGTGATCATCACGCCCAGCGCCAAACACGTCTCAACCAGCTCGTTGATCAGGCGATCAAGGAACAATAATGACTGAACTGACAGACCAGTTGTACCATTTTGCGCTTCTTGATGAAGATGCACAGCGGGAAATCCGACGCAAGCTGTTGAAAGCCGTTGCCATTCCCGGTCACCTCGTTCCTTTTGCTAGCCGCGATATGCCTATCGCGCGTGGATGGGGCACTGGTGGACTACAAATTACGCTTTCGCTGATTACGCCGGAAGATACGCTCAAAGTGATCGATCAGGGTGACGACGAAAGTGTAAACGCAGTCAATCTGCGTCGCCTCATTACCCGTACCACCGGTGTTGCGACGACGACTGATACTACCGCAGCAACCATCATTCAAACCCGCCACCGAATACCCGAAGAGCCGATGCGGGCCGATCAAATTCTGGTATTGCAGGTACCAATGGCCGATCCACTCCGCTGGGTGGAACCAAACATCGAGCGCGCAACAATAATGCACAGTGAAGCCGATTACGGCAAGATGTGGGTGTACATGTACGAGAGTATTGTGCGCGCAGGCGATCTTCGTATCGCCAGTCAATATCCGGTCATAGTCAATCGTCGCTATATGATGGACACCACACCCATTCCACGCTGGGATGTACCAAAGCTGCACATGGCCGAGACGCTCTATCTCTTCGGTGCTGGTCGTGAAAAACGGATCTATGCTGTCCCACCTTACACCGCGGTCGAGCCACTTCAGTTCGAGGACTATCCCTTTCGCACGGAATATCGTCCAGGTCAACGTTGTGCCCGTTGTGGTGCCGAGAACACCTTTCTCACCAGTCATTTTGTAGCCGACGCGCATGGCGGTCGGTGGGAAACTACCTGCTCGGATGTATCGTATTGTACAAAACGATGTGCAGCAACGGAGACAACTGCATGAGCGAACAGTGGCTTTTACGAGTCGAGCAGCTTGAGAAGCACTTTGGCCCTGGCTGCCCGGTGTGTCGTCAGCTTACCGGCCCGACCACCGGTCGATCACGCTGTCCACGGTGTGGCACCGTCTGGGCTTGCGTCGATGTGAATTTGCAACTTCACGCAGGTGAAGTCCTGGGCATCGTCGGTGAGAGTGGCAGCGGCAAGAGCACCCTGCTCCAAATGATCTATCTTGCCTTGCGCCCCGACAGTGGTCATATCTGGTATCGCGAGAGCGACGGTCAACTGCGTGATCTGACCACCCTTAACCGCTACGAAGCACGTCTGTTCCAGAACACACACCTCGGCATTGTTTATCAACGGCCAGAGCTTGGCCTAAATATGCGCTTTTCAGTTGGTGGAAATGTCGCCGAAAAATTGTTGCTAGCCGAGTGGCGGCACTTTGGGCGCATTCGCGTTCGTACCAGCGAATTGATGAACAAGACCGAATTACTACCCGAACGGATCGACGATGAACCGACAACCTTTAGTGGCGGGATGCTCCAGCGCGTCCAGATTGCCCGAGCATTAGCCAGCCATCCAACCATCCTGTTACTCGACGAGGTCACCAGCGGCCTCGATGTTTCAGTTCAGGCCAGAGTACTCGATTTGCTCCGTCGTATCCAATGGACGGATCGGATCACAATGTTGCTGGTTTCACACGATCTAGGTGTAGTACGTCAACTTGCACGCCGCACTATCGTGATGAAAAACGGCCATATTGTCGAAGCCGGCCTTACCGACCAAATCTTGGAAGACCCTCAGCATCCGTATACCCAGCTCCTGGTCTCGTCGGCATTGTAAACCATTTAACACGTATGAATTATCTTCTTGAAGTCAAAAACCTTTATAAATCATTTACACTGCATCTAATCGATGGACGCACTATTACTCCGGTGTGTGACGTAAGTTTTAGCGTTGCTGCCGGCGAGCATCTCCTGATCCACGGGCGCAGTGGAATGGGGAAAACCAGTATTCTCAAATGTATTTATCGCACCTATGTGCCGACGTCGGGTACAATCTGGTTTCAATCGCACCAGTTTGGGCGAATCGATCTGAGCCGTGCCGATGAACGGATCATCATCGACCTCCGCGAACGTGAAATTGGCTTCTGTTCTCAGTTTTTGCGCGTCCTACCACGAGTCTCTGCCCTTGACACAATCTGCGAACCCCTCTACCGCCAGGGCCTGGATCGTACAGCGGCCCAGGAGATTGGGCGTGAATGGTTACGGCGATTAGGGATTGCTGCCGAATTGTGGCAGGCCAGTCCGATGACCTTTAGCGGCGGTGAACAACAACGGATCAACTTGGGCCGGGCATTTATTGCCCGTCCGCGCCTGCTGCTCCTCGATGAACCAACCGCCAGCCTCGATGAGACCACCAAACAGGTTGTAATCAACATGATCCGGGCTGCACAACGCGAAGGAACGGCTATCATTAGCGTCTCTCATGACCTGACGGGTTTAGGAGTGTATGCAGATCGGCAGTGGACATTCCCATCAAGGTAAATGTTGAGACGTTCTTCGATCAGTGATCTACTTGCTGGAACACGAGGAAGGCTGTGCAATTCTTACTCACTAATGCTACTGTAGTATTACCTGATCGAGTCATTGAAGAGGGCTGGGTTGCGATTGAACGCGGGCACATCAGTGCCATCGGACGCGGTTCACATCCGCTAAGTGCAACGATACCCCAACTCGATCTGGCCGGTGCATATTTGCTCCCTGGCCTGATCGACCTGCACTGTGATGCCATTGAAAAGCTGGTACAACCGCGCCCCGGTGTCGAAATTGAAATCGGTGTTGCACTACACGCCGCCGACCGTCTCTTGCTCGGCTGTGGTGTCACCTGTCAGTTTCATGCCCTTTCGCTGGATGATGCTGAATTTGGAGTACGCAGTGAACGTTTTGTCCATGATTTTCTCCACCATCTGGCAACAGAGCACCACTGCGGGGCACGTCATTTCATTCATGCGCGCGTCGAAATGAGCAGTCAACGTGGCCTTGAAGCGCTGAAATTGATGTTAGGGCATCCCCTCGTACGGCTGGTCTCGATTATGGATCATAGTCCGGGGCAAGGACAATACACGACCGAAGCGGCGTTTCGAGCGTATGTTGCCCAGACGACCGGCCGCAGTACAACAGAGATCGATGAAATCCTGAACCGCAAACGGGCTTCCCAAAAAGACATCCCTGAGCGAATTAAACAAGTTATCGAATGGGCTACTCGACACGGCTTACCGGTCGCCAGCCACGATGACGATACCCCAGAAAAGGTAGCCCAGTGGGTTCAGTATGGCGTGCGGATTGCCGAATTTCCCACTACATTGCGCGCTGCACAGGCTGCGCATGCCGCAGGAATGGCAGTGGGCATGGGAGCGCCCAATGTGTTACGCGGAAAATCGAGCAGCGGCAATGTGAGCGCACTGACCGCGATTGAAGCCGGTGTTGTCGATTGGCTCTGCGCCGACTACTATCCCGCCTCTCTCTTATCGGTAATCTTTCGTCTCGCCGACCGTGGAACGCTCAGCTTACCGGCTGCCGTAGCGCTGATAAGCTACAATCCAGCACGAGCAGTTGGTCTCGATCACCTTATCGGCAGCATTCAGCCCGGTCGTATTGCCGACTTGATCGTCGTGCGCCGCATGCCCGATCCAGTGGTGCAACAGGTCTTTGTGGGAGGGCGACCGGTTTACACCTGGGCCGAGCACATCGAGCCATTACCCTTTACCGGTCACCATCCGTTGCCCAACCATTTGCCGCCACCACACAGCGATTGACCCAAACGACCAGCGGACAAGACCTTCAGGGCCGATAGCAAAGAGGAATGCCAGCGGAATACCGCTCAACCAGCGTCCCCATTCTGGCGGTGGTTGACCATCAATCGATAACATACCAACGTAGCGAATGCTGTAACCGTTGAAAATCCCGCCGATCTCCAGACCCACGACTGTCAGCCAGAAAACAAGCGCAGCGAAACCCCACTTGCGAGAAAGCATGCCGGTTGGCCAGAAGAGTAATTTGAACAGACTGCTCAGAACATACCCGGCGCCGAGAATAATGATCGTTACGTACCCGCTGCTCTGTAAGGTGGAAATGAGCCAGATCACGAATCGCTGGAATCCTTCGTTGTGGCCAAGAAGCCATTCGGTGATCCAGACACTGCGCTCAAACCACCACCAGCCGGCCAGTGGGAGAAACACAACTGCCAATGCACATTTGAGATGCAGCATAGGTATAGAGAGAAAACGTCATAGCAATACAGAACATCCTTTTACAGTATACAGCATTCTCGTCGATCAAGGATTTTTAAAGTCTTCCAGGTATGTTCATCATACTTAACGTGAGTTCGGGATAAGGAATTGCACTGCTACCCACTGGGACGGCGGCGATGGGATGCGCCTGATGGCGGCGCTGCGGGGTCGGTCATCGAATCAAGCCAAAGTCGAGCAACCCGCTTATGCCGGCACAGGGTCAGTACCGCCATGTCGCTACAAAGCGTACAATGGAATCCCCTGCCAGGTTGGTCACGTGCCTTCATTCCGTCTCGGGGATAAATTCCTGGTATAATGAGATAAAGTACACCTTTATCATAAGCAGTACAATGGAGAAACAATTCCTATGTCTGCCATAACTGACACCCTTGATCGAGTGTTTGATCGCTTACTCTTCCTGCCACCGCAACCACCTGCACCAGAAGTCAATATCGCCGAAGAGGTCGGTGAAGAAGAGGTCGTACCGGCCACACCCGGCGAGCGAGCTTTCAGCATCTCACTCTTTATCTCGGCAACCCGTTGTACCCTGCAATATGTACTTTTGCCGATTGTCTTGCCATTGATTGGACTAACAACCGACATCTCGCTTCCCCTGGTCATTCTCCTCGATCTGCTGGCAATCGCCATGCTGGTGCGCAGTTTGCGCTACTTCTGGCAAACACGCCATCCACGTCGGTTTGATATGCTCCCCCTTTCAAGTGTCATTCTTTTCATTATTCTCTTTGCACTGGGATTCGATATTTGGCAACTATTGCACTAAAATAAAACAGGATACGTCCCCACTCTACGGATGCCTGCTGTAAGCCTGAATTGATGCTCAGGTACAGTCAGGCATCTATTACTGTAAACATCATTGCAACGCTATACAGCAAAAGCGGTATACTACCATCTATGAAGACCAATACAACGATATGCTAATGGTATGAACCATCACGAATCATTGCCACAAAGCACGTTCCTCAATAATAGCTCAGTGTCAGAAGCTTTACGAACATTTGCAGAATGTCTTACTGAAATCGTTATTATTCTCGCACCTGATTACACTATTCAATTCATCAACACCGCAGTCAGTACCTTGCTTGGCTACGAATCGGCAGCGCTCCTCAACCGCTCCTTCTGCCAACTCATTCATCCAGATGACTACGTGATTGTCCGGCAATACCTGGATCAACTAGCAGTTGGTCAGTGTGGCGCACAACCGTTACGGGTGCGCCTGCGCCATGACGATGGAAGCTGGCGTATCTTTGAACTGCACATCTGTCATCACCAAAACCAGGCGCCGATTAACGGTATTGTACTGAGCGGATACGACATTACTGCGTTGCTTGCTGCCGATTATGCGTTGAGCAATAACGAGATTCGGTATCGCCAACTCCTCGAACTGATGCCAATGCTGATCGTGATCAGCAGTTATTCCGAGGGATTAATCCGTTACTGCAATCCAGCCGGTGCCCGCATGTTCGGTGTCTCTGATCCGGCAGAGGTGTTGAATTGCCCACTCACCGAATTCCTTTCGGCGGAAGAGCATACCCGTATGTGGCGTCGGCGGCAAGAGCTGCAAAATGGCGAGACTCTCAAACCCGCTCGTTACCACATTTATGCACGTGATCAGGTGGTACGAGTGGTGGAAGTGCAGGGTATCATTATCGAAAATTCTGGAGAGCTACAGGTGCTCAGCTTCGGGTTCGATGTCAGTGATCGCATCGAGGCCGAACGTCAGCTTAACCTGCGGGCAAAGGTACTGGCCCAGATCAACGAAGCGGTGATTGTGACCGACCGCAGTGGCGCGATTATCTACCTGAATGAAATGGCCGCCAATCTCTATGGAGTACGACCGGAAGAGGTGATCGATCAACCCCTCTCACGTCTCTTTACTGCCGAGCCATTACCCTACCAGTCATACGAACATCCTTCCTGGAATACTACTCTGCATCGAGGTTGGCGTGGCGAATTACTGCATCGTTTGCCCAACGGGCGCACGATGATTGTTGATGTCAGTATCGATCCACTGTATGACGATGAACTAGCGAGCGGCGGCGCATTAATCGTTGTGCGCGATATTACCAGCCGTAAGCAAGCTGAAGAACGATTGCGCCTTCTTGAGTCGGTGATTGTCAATACCAACGATGCTGTTCTCATCCTTGATGCCGAGCCACTCCAGGCGCCAGGGCCTTTTATCCGTTATGCCAACGCTGCCTGTACCCATCTGACCGGCTACGCAACCCAAGAGCTGATTGGCCGCAGCCTGCGAATTTTGCATGGCCCGGCGACCGATCCAACTACGCTGACGATGCTCTGGCAGGCAATGGAACGGCAACAAACGATCCGCCTTGAAATACTCTACTACAGCCGTGCCGGCGAACCGATCTGGGTCGATATGAGCCTGTCACCGGTTACAAATGAGCGCCATCAGACAACCCACTTCATCGCCCTGCACCGTGATATTAGTGCGCAAAAGTTAGCCTCTTTCCTTGAGCATGATCGTTCAGAGATTCTGGCACTCTTGCTTCAGCACAGTCCGGTGAACACGGTTCTGACGAAGCTAGTTGAATTGATCGAACGACAACGCCCGCATTGGCTGGTATGGACGGGAATCGATGGGCATACGTCGGTGTTCAGTAAGCGATTAAGTGAGGCGGCTGAACAGATTGAATTACGCATTCGCCAATTACTTGCCCATGCCCACCATTCGCGACCAATACCGATTGATTTGCGTACTCACTGGACCGATTTGTGCCATTACGGTGTGACTGGCTGCTGGCTCTGGCCCCTTGCCGGTACAAAAGGCGCACTGGCTATCTTCCATACCCAAACTGAATGGATGTCCGAACGTGATCAGGTCCTTTTACGAGTTGTCACTGACCTGCTAAGCTTGATTGCCGATCATAACCGGCTGAACACCCAACTGCGTTATCAAGAAAGGTACGACACACTGACCGGCTTACCTAATCGCCACCTGTTGCAGGAACGAATTGATCTGGCCCTGCATGATGCGCGTGAACATCGGCGTACAGTCGCACTCCTCTTTATCGATCTCGATGGCTTCAAGCAGATCAATGACTCGTTGGGTCATCCAACAGGTGATCGATTCCTGAAGCATGTCAGTCAGGTCTTTGCGACGTGTGTGCGTCCTCAAGATACGCTGGGCCGTATGGGCGGCGACGAGTTTCTGCTGCTAATGCCCGATCTGCCGGATGCACGCCTGGCCGATATGGCTGCTTACCGCCTCCTTGAGGCGCTGCAAACGCCATATCTCCAGGAAGGACAGGAACTACGGCTGACTGCCAGTATCGGCATTAGTCTTTTCCCACGCGATGGGGTTGATAGCATGACACTGCTCAAGAATGCCGAAAGCGCTATGCATCGGGCAAAGGAAACAAAGCGGAACGGTTTTCTGCATTATCGTCCTGAACATAGCCGCCGTGCTCATAACCGACTCGCGTTAGAAGTACAGTTGCGACGTGCTATCGAACGTCACGAACTCAAGGTCTACTATCAGCCTCAATACGACCTGGTCAGTGAACGGATCGTCAGTGTCGAGGCTTTGGTGCGCTGGCATCATCCCCAACGCGGCCCTATCTCGCCTGGTGAATTTATCCCTATTGCCGAGCAAAGTGATCTGATCGTAGACATCGGGTCATGGGTGCTGCGCGAAGCTTGCCGTCAGACAATGGAATGGCATCAGGCTGGCTACCCCCTGTTGCGTATGAGTGTTAACATTTCTGCTCGTCAATTGTTACGACCCGAGTTCATCGCTGAAGTAGCAGCGATCATCCACACGACTGGCTTACCGGCAAACTGCCTTGAGCTGGAGATTACCGAAGGGGTGATGCTTGATGACCCAATGTATGCTGCGCACCAGATCGATCAACTACACCAGATAGGTGTGCGGGTGGTGCTCGATGATTTCGGTACCGGTTATTCATCGCTTGCGTATTTGCGTCAGTTACCACTCGATGCACTTAAGATTGATCAGGCCTTTGTACGGGCTATCGATGAGCAGAACCAGATGGTAACGAACAGCCGAGCTTTACTGCGAGCAATTATCAATCTGGCCCATAGCCTTGGTCTGGCTGTTATCGCCGAAGGTGTAGAAACACCTGAACAACGCATCGCGCTGGCCAGTATGGGATGTGACATTCTACAGGGTTACTTGTTCGCTCCGCCATTACCGGCAGCGGAGGTCTGGCCGACTATTTTACGTCTGCAAGGGGATGATACGTAGGGGCGATTTGCGCCCCTACACCGTAGTATGCTCATGCGGCATACACGCCAATTGCTAGCACTTGACATACCTGCCTGAAAGACACCGTCGCAACCGGAGAACTTACTCACCGAAGCTCCTCTTCACCCTCTACCGGTACCGGAATCTGCGTCAACATCTGTTGGAGAATACCGATGGTTGTCTGGCCGCGCAAACGTGCCTCAGCCGTTAGAATGAGACGATGGTTGAGCGCTGGTATCACCATGGCCTTTACGTCATCGGGAAGCACAAAGCTGCGACCGGCCATTGCTGCGCGCGCCTGAGCCAAATAGGCAAGCGCCAGTGAACCACGCGGACTCGAGCCCAACTCGATGTCAGGGCGCTCACGAGTAGCGCGTGTGATCGTCACCAGATACCGACGTACTGGCGGACTGATAGATACCCCACGAACGGCTGCCTGTAGAGCGCGTACTTCACCTGCATCCACAACTGGTGATGGCAGTGATCCTGTTGCCGCTGTGAGTGATCGCTGCACGATCTCTTCTTCTTCATCAGCATTTGGATAACCCATCGCAACTTTGATCAAAAAGCGGTCAAGCTGTGCTTCGGGTAACGGGAAAGTACCTTCTAGCTCAATCGGATTTTGGGTCGCGATGACCATAAAGGGACGTGGGAGGGGACGTGTTTCACCATCAATCGAGACTGTGCGCTCTTGCATAGCTTCGAGGAGGGCGCTTTGCGTGCGTGGCGTTGCCCGATTGATTTCATCGGTGAGCACGATCTGGGCAAAGATAGGACCGGGACGAAACTGAAACTCACCGATCTTTTGATTAAAGAACGAAAGGCCGGTCACATCAGACGGTAACAGATCAGGGGTAAACTGAATGCGCTGAAACGTACAACCCAGAGCACCGGCCAGGGCACGAGCAAGTGTTGTCTTACCCGTACCGGGCACATCTTCGAGAAGCACGTGACCTTCACACAATAAAGCAGCAAGCAACAGATCAATGATCGCTTCTTTACCAACAATAATTCGACCAATCTGCTCACGAATGGCTGTCGTGATGCGATGTATTTCGGCGATAGCAGTTGCAGAAACTGTTGACACGATAAACACCCTACTCCCGAGAAAACAGAATGGTGACAAACAATGGCATTATAACAAACCCTGCAATGTCCGTTCCTGCTACCGGCTAACGGTTCAGCGGCATTGTAACGTAGTATCCATCAGTGCCACCAGGTCGAGTAGCGAACGGCGGATTCCCGGTCGTAATCAATGCCCGCGAATTCACCGAGTTGGGGTTCAAATTAACGACAACCGCCAGCCGATCTGAGGTAACGGCTGCGGCAACCGCCGGCGAACTTCCAGCCGTTGCCCCCGGTGCCGCCAGCGCAGTCCACAACAGGCGCTGTGAGAAATCAGATTTGACAACCAGCACAAACGGTTCACCACTTTCATAACCCCCCAGCGTTTGCGCAAATAACTGCATCCCACTACGGCCTTGCAAGCAACATGCGGTATCACCCACAATGAGCAGCGTTCCATCTGCTGCAACCGCCAGCCCACGAATCGAGATGGAATTTCCTTTACCATCGCTCAAGCGGGTTAGCAACCACTGCCCCCGTAGCAGCGTGCCGGTTGCAGGATCAAAACGTCCATACCAGGCCAGCGATTTAGCGCCGCTGAGATTAAACGGATTGTTGTAGGAGTCAAATTTGATCAATTCACTCGCGCTCAATACGCGATGAATGTCAGCCGGGTCGTGCGTAAAGATAGAATTCCCGCCATCGGTAAATCCGGCCATGTAGAGCATTCCATCAGCCCCCATTACCAGACGCCGACCTTCGCTATCAGCGGTAAGACCGGCCCCTTTAACAACACTCGCACTAAAGCCGTAGCGTTGCCATGCCAGCTCACCATCGTTCAGCCGATACGCACGAAGGAAGGCAACTTTCAAATCAGAAGCGGCCTGCGTATAGCCGGTAGCAAACACCAATCCACTGGTAGCGTCAATGGCAATATCGTGTACTGCCGTACCAAGTACGTTGATTGAACGCGGTATCCCACCGTTGGCCGGATACACCAGCAACATCCGGTCGGCAGCCATGAGCGCCGCTACCCGGCCATCGTGGGCAATAGCACAACGGACTACATTCCCTGGCGTTGCCGTCCACTGGATTGTCGTCAAATCCGGAGCAACCACACTCAATCCATCTGGACCACATACAACCACGCTACCATCACTGGCTAACGCCGCATGACTCAGCGTAGATGCGACACGAACAATCCGACTGATCGTTCGGCCATCAGCAGCAATCTGCACCAGTGCACCCGATCCACCGTTCGGTAAAACAGTCTCTGGTACACCGGCCAGTACCGGCACATTTCCGGCAATGATTACATTGCCGGTAGAGGTTATACCAACGGCAACAAGTGCATCGTTCTGCTCACTCCCAAGATAACCGGCAACGGTCGGTGGCGGACTTTGCACGATGGGAATCCAGAGTGTCACCGGCCCTGACTGCTGCGCTTGAGCGACAGACACCAACATGATGACGAGTAAAAAGAGATTTGTCATGCGGAAAATCATAGGGATGCAGTCCTGATTATGCTTTGTACATCAGTACTAACCGGCCTATCTTGTTGTCACCGAATAAGCGGTACATAGCTATCACACCCATCAACATATCAAACTGTGTCTGGCAAAACCAGCCTTACTTTGGTATGATGATAGTACTAGTGATGACACCCTCGACTGCTGTCATCGCCGCTGTCAACCGTAATCGTTACGGTCTGGCAAGGACAAAGCGACATAAGGAGGGACAGTATGACACAGACAACCGAATTCGCAACGCGCATTGATATTCCGGCCGAGCATCGGCGCACGCTGATTGCGATGCTGAATCAGCAATTGGCCGATACGTTCGATCTGATGAGTCAGGCCAAGCAGGCCCATTGGAACGTTAAAGGGCCACAGTTTTTAGAGCTACACGAGTTATTTGATGAACTTGCCGGTCGGCTGGCTGGCTTTGTTGACCTGCTAGCCGAGCGTGTTACGGCGCTAGGCGGCACTGCTCTTGGTACAGCCCGTATGGCCGCCGCTGCCTCCCGCCTGCCGGAATATCCGACTGATATTACCGACGGTATGAGCCACGTCACCGCGCTTGCCGACCGCTTTGCGGCGTATGCCCAAACTACCCGTCAGGGGATCGATCTCGCTACCAGCCTGAACGATCAGGCAACGGCTGATTTGATGACCGAGATTGCCCGTGCTGTCGATAAGGATTTGTGGTTCCTTGAAGCGCACTTACAGGGATAACACGGTGTACCGTTGTGTGATTCGTGCCGCGGCGCTCATTGGCGTCGTGGCACTTCTGTGTACAGCGTGTGCCGCACCAACACCAACACCAACACCAACACCTGTCTCCCCTATCGTTGCTGCCACTCCAGTACCGACACCAACGCCATCACCTACTCCCCCGCCACCCCCAACAGCCACACCAGTCGCTCGTCGATTAACCATCTTGGTTGCAGAACCAGATGATGCACAACCAGCAATTGCTGCCGAGCTACAACAGGCAGCTCAGATCGCCACACTTGATATAACTATCGTTCCACGCAATCCTGATGGTTTGTTGTTAAGCCTGGCAACCGATCAGATGCTCGGTCTACCACCACCAGACTTGATCTGGGCCAATCAAGAAGCATTAGTGGGCTTGCTTGCCGATAACGCACTAGCACCACTCAACGTTGATCTACCACTTGATGTCCTGCCCGGTCTGCAAGCGATTGCGCAAACGGACACAACATTGTGGGGGGCGCCAATCACGGCCCAAGACATGCTCTTATTACTTTACCAGCCCGACCGTATACCACCGGCAACAACAACCGAACTCGTAACGCTCACCCAGGCCGCCCGCACACCAGAGCGAGCCGGCTTCGTACAGGGTTGGGGAGCAGCACGCTGGCTGGCGCCGTGGTTGTATGCTGCTGGCGGCACCTTTACGACCCCTGATGGTACACAACCAACCCTTGACACACCGGCTATGACTGCGACGCTAACCCTGTTGCGTGATCTCTACCGGGCAGCACCCCGTAACGGTGACAGCTATGCACGTGGTCAGCGATTGCTGGCGCAGGGATTGGCTGCCTACGCTATTGATGGTGACTGGGCATGGTCAACCTATCAGACCATAAGTGATACGTTCCAGATTGGGATTGCGCCACTCCCTACCTTCGCCGGCGCCCCAGCACGTCCGCTGATCGGCGGCAGTCTGCTGATGCGCCACCGTGATGGCCAAGCCACAACCGACGACATAACAGCACTCCTTACCGTGCTTTATCAACCTGAAGTTCAATTACGGCTGAGTGAGGCCCTGGGACGTCTGCCAGCGCTTGGAAGCCTGCTATCCGATCCGAGTATTCAATCCAACCCACGTCGGGCTGTAGCCGCTGCGCACGCGGCTACGGCGCCAGGTCTACCACCAACACCGGCTGCCCGCTGCGCAGTATTCGGTATCGAATCGTATCTGTACAGTGCAACAACCGCAGAAGTGCCCCTCAATGACATACCGGCAAAGATGCAGCAAGCAGCACTGGCATGTCTACGTTAATATATGCAACCTTAACTCGATTGTTTGCGTCATACCACCAGACGTACAATGTTGAACGCAGAAAGGGAATGCTATGCATTGCCCGCATTGTCAGACTGAATTACCCGATGATGCCCGCTTCTGCATCGAATGCGGTATGGCGGTGCGCGTGACAACTGGCGAAACCGTTCCACTGCCGTCATCACCAGACGCAACAATTGCCTGCCCGGCTTGCCATACCATCAATCCGCCTCATGCTCGCTTTTGCGTCTTCTGTGGTGCTGCGATACACCATGGTACCGTGCGACCAGCAGTGAGCCTGCCGCGCAGCACTTCATTACCACAGCCACAACAGACACGTGATAGTGGGTTTGAGGTTGGCATCACCCTTCTTCTCATCGGTGCAGCTTTCTTGATTCCGATGATCTTCAGGCTGCCACCGATAATCTGGCCCAACATTCTAATGGTGCTTGGTATCGCCCAATTATTAATTCACCTACGCCGGGGCACTATTCTCCCTGGTATCCGCAATGCGATTTGGTTGTTCGGATTAGGTGTTCTCTTCTTAGTACCGAGGCTTTTGCTACCGGGGTTGTTCCTGCTGGTTGGCCTCACCTTGCTGATCGAGAGCTGGAATTGGAGACGAAAAGCACCATTTTGACATTAGCGCCACTCGGTAGGAAGCAAACGTTGCAAAGTCTGGCTCAATAATCATTGCTTCTGAACACATCGACACATTTCCAGTTTCTCAAATGAGTAGAGCGACCATGATGGTCGCTCTACATCATCTGTATGGTGCCGGAGACGGGACTCGAACCCGTAAGGGGTTTCCCCCAGCGGTTTTTAAGACCGCAGCGTTTGCCTTTTCGCCACTCCGGCTTTCTGAAAAGACATTCCTGGCCTCTTATTATACCACTATTCAGGAGCAACGTTGCAACGACGGACGTTGCGCGCAGGGTTTTTCAACCCCTCACCCCTGGCCCCTCTCCCGCGCTGCGGGAGAGGGGTGTGGTGCAACGACGGATGTTGCTCGTAGG
>JAGHYT010000082.1:0-19800 GCA_017743535.1 Chloroflexus sp. | reverse complement strand
CTGAGGTATTGGCGCTCTGGGTAACCTTTAAAAACACCTCTTCCAGATTGCTGGTTTGGGCCGTAAAGTGGATAATTTCGACCCCATGTTGTACCAGATGGGTCAGTAATGCACTGACCGCCCGATCATCGCCATCAATATCAATAATCAGACGGGGCGGGCCTTCGTC
The DNA here is from genome assembly GCA_017743535.1 of Chloroflexus sp. Classification (GTDB taxonomy): domain Bacteria; phylum Chloroflexota; class Chloroflexia; order Chloroflexales; family Chloroflexaceae; genus Chloroflexus. The sequence continues at coordinate 19,631 of JAGHYT010000082.1, read as the reverse complement.
TTGTACTGCCTGCACGGCGAGGACATGATTCGCCGCAGTTGCGGCAGTAACCGCTTGATCGAGATCGCTGATCACATGCACTTCAAACGTCCGGTGTGGCTGCAACGAGCGCATAATCGTCGCAACATCGCCCGACGCCAGTAGGGTGCCACGCTCGATGATCCCGATGTGTGTACACATCTCGGCCAGCTCGGTCAGGATGTGGGAGCTGATCATGATCGTCTTGCCCATCCGGCGCAGCTCGCGAAGTAGTTCACGCAACTCAACGCGCGCCCGCGGATCGAGGCCGCTGGCCGGTTCATCCAGGATCAGCAGTTGTGGGTCATGGATCAGTGTGCGAGCCAGACTGAGCCGCTGCTTCATCCCGCGCGAGAGCGACATTACATCACTATCACGTTTGTGGCCCAGGTCGACCAGTGCCAGCAGATCATCGATCAGCCTTGGCCAGCGTGATGGCGGTACCTGATACGCGGCGGCAAAAAATTCGAGGTATTCGGCTGCCGTCATGTTGTTGTAGAACCCAAATGAATCGGGCATGAAACCAACGACGCGACGGACTTCGTTGCGCTGGTGCGTAACTGAAAATCCTGCTACCCACGCCTCACCACCCGAAGGCTTGAGTAAGGTGGTCAGAATACGCATTGTTGTTGTTTTACCAGCACCGTTGGGGCCGATAAAACCGTAAATAGCTCCCGTCGGAATGTGCAGGTTCAGATGGTTCAGCGCCAGCATTTCCCCGTAGTAGCGGGTCAACTGTTTAGTTTCGACAATTGCTGTCATATGACTAATTATTCACTGTGTCTGTAAAGTTTATCGCAGTGCGATGATATAAAGCGTTTCACCACGCAACGCGGTTGCGCCACTATTCACCTGCATAACCGGCGATGCCTCGTTACTCCAACCAACCAGATACACCTGATCACCGGGAAATCGCGGGCCAGCTTCTTGTAATAAAATAGACCAAGACATATTTTCTATGACTGCCGTATGGGAAAAGATCGTTCCATCACTAGTGGGCATGAAATCGCGCAAGAAATTATCGTTACCGTCTTGCAGATTGATGGTTACTTCAGCACTAGGCGCGAGTTGTCCAATCCACTGCATCTCATTCTGCCATACCAGCATGACATCGTACAAGTCGGTTGAACCGGTATTGGTCAGGGTACCGCGCCAACCCTGGTTATTCCTTTCCAGACGATGGCTGAGTTGGATCGGATTGGTTGTGATCTGTTCGACAATCAAGGTGCGAAAGGCAGACGCATCGAGGACAAGATCAGGAATAGAAACGCCCGTATCGCTATACTCGGTGTCTAATGTGCTTTCCTCGAAACGACGGGGCACCGAAACCAATGCCGACTCTGCAAAGGTGAACGTATAACGCTGCCGTTGGGGGGCAAAGACGCCTACCACCGTTGTCGCAAGCGCCGAGGGACTCCCACTCGCCGTCTGCATGATTGACAACTGAACCAATTGCACTTGCCCACCACGGAGGAGATAGCCCATCGTAAAGGTTCCGCCGAGGAAGGCAACGATGAGCAGCGGCGTAGAGACCCAGGCCCATTCCAGTCGCCGCCAGCGGCGCAGGATCAGGAACTGGATCGGCCCGATTACAACAATGTAGGCGCCAATAAGGAGTAGGAGCGTTGTAGTTGAAGGGTGCTGGAACAGCGGGACGTTCAACTGATCCCAGGGCAAATTGTTGAATACCTTGCGCAGGCCAGGGCCAATTGCGATGCGTTGCTGAACTGTCAGCACGTTTGTCCACAGGTTACGCTCAGCCGGTGACGCACGGAGTGCTCCCAGATCAAACGCGGCAAAGATGATAGTACCGGCGCCAACTTCTCGCCGACTGATCAGACTATCATCGGTCACAGGCCGGGCATCAGGGTGTAATGTGACCATATTGGCGGTCAGGTTGGGGACGAAGTTCATTAAACCGTCCAAACCGCTTAATCGCTCTAACGCAGCCACCGAGATCCCTCTTTGCAAGGGACCTACCGTGACTGGCAACACATCGGCGAAGGCACGGATCGCTGTTTCACCTGCTGCACCACCACCAACCAGGAGCGTTCCCCCCTGTTGCACCCAACTCAACAGCGCAGCCCGCTGTTCGGCGCGCAAGTCGGTGGTCAGATCACGTACCGCGATCACATCAAATGCCGCTAACAAGAGTGGATCATCTGCGATCAACCCAGGGTCGAGTGGGATCACCGCAAAGTTAGCAGTTGAAAGACTACTCAGTACTGCCGGATCGCTGCTGAGCAAGCCGAGCATGTGCAGATCATCACGCAGCGGATTCAGGGGAACACGTTGCCGTTCTACTTCAACCCCATCGGCAGTCGTTACGAGCAAAGCCTGACGGGTTTCTGTGTGTACTACCGGTAAGACAATCCGCTTACGGGCGCCGCCGGGTAAATCAATCCGATAGCGTTGCGTAGACCCTCGATCACTGAGACTACGCCACTCGAGCGTAAGCTGTCGATCAGCGCCATCGTTGGTCAGCGTAATCCAGACCGGAAACCAGTAGCCGGGGCGATAGGTTCCTTCGCCATCAATCCCGGCCTGCACAGCAATGGTTATGGGTGAGGGTTGTTGTGCGGCGATCGGTGTAGGAACCATCACCAGTACGAGCAGGCACAGCAGGATGAAGCGTCTCATGCGGATGGTTGCTCCTTCGTCACAGCCGGTTGCTGTTCTTCCAGACGGATCGTTGTGCCATTGGCCGGCATCAGCTCGTTGTGTCGTTGTTGGGCGAGATGGTAGTGGCGCAGCAGTTCCAGCATATCGTTGAGTGAACGCTCTTTATCAACACGCTTAAACATCACGTAATAGTCATTGATCATCGCCACCACATCGCGCGGTTTTGGTACGTGCGAGAAGGTAAACTTCCCACCGCTACCGGCTGTCTCTACCACCACATCACCGTAGCCGAGGAAGTTACTGATAAACGTCGTCTCAAACGAAACGTTGGTGATAGCGCCAAGGCTAGCGGCACGACGATCCTCTGGCCCAAACGGTTTCTTTTCAACATCAATGATATTGGTTGGGGTAAGGATGTACATATCGTTCCGAAAATCTTCAATTTCCCAGGCCGACCAGGCCAGAAATGCGATGAGAATCGCGATAATCAACACCGTCAGCCACGGTCCTGGCAATAAGCCCCAGCTTCCCACCAAAACCACGATAATCCAGCCCACGAAGAGCATGGTGAACGGGGGCATAAGTCCCTGTAGCAAAAACAACCAGTGTTTCCGCCAGATAATAGTCTCTTTTTCCGGTTGCACTTCAGGGTTTGGCGGTAACAACCAACTGAGCCACGGCCAACGTGTTGGATTTGATGGGAGTTGACGCTTCGTGCGTGGTGGTGGCTCATTGTAAACCTTTGTCTCTATCAATGTTGCTAAGTCTTGTTCGCCGCGTTTGCGGCGATTTTCGTTAACCTGGGCCATAATCCGGCGCTGCATCTCCTTGGGGTTCCGCGCACCGTGAAAGACAATGTTGCCACCAATGCGAGCCGATTTCACTTCAATGGCACCGTACTGAAACCAGTGTTGGGGATAGGTCTTGGTCGCGGCAAAAACATCTTGAACTTCCTCAATAAAAATCTGCTGTTGCACGCGCTGTTCGAGCAAACGTGGGATGAAGACTTGATCATTATTGTAAACCACCCGACGATTGGTGAGGATCAGTTCATCGTTTAACCAGTCGTACACGACGAAGAAAATCGAGAAGAGGCTGACGGTTGCCAGGCCGATCAAAAGCAGGTTGATCGAATCGAACGCCTGACCAAAAAAACGACCGGGATCAATATAGAAGATACGTCCCCCGTTGTACCGAAACCAGATCAGGGCCAGGACGGCCAGGTTAGCGGCTAACAACACGCGCCCCGGATTCGGATCTTTACCTCCGCGCACCCACAACGCGACCCAGAAGAGGAGCAATACAGCCTCGATCAGCGCCAGCAGGATGTTGAACAGATCAAAACCAGTTGGCTCACCGGTGTTAGACACCAGAAACCCACCACCGATAGCGCGATAGAGAGCAATTCCACCGAAGAAGCAAATGCTGAGCAGGGGAATGATGAGCCGTGATAAGAGGATGATCCAGTGTCGACCGGTGACGTAGAGAATCTCTTCGTTTTCTGCCAGGTCAAGTGCACTGTCAGCATCTTCGTAGAGTAACCGGTCAATAATGTTTCCCGCCATAGCCTGGTCTCCCTCACTGGTTGTCGGCTGCCATGGTGCGCGTGAGCAGTGGATTTAGGCGTGATTGGTGAGTAAAAGGGATCACCGCTCTGAAGACATACTCAGTACCCGTCTACATCAGAAACCCGCTGTTTTTCCCTGCCGGTGCGGAGCAACACAGCGTTTTCCCGGCTCACTCCTCACTCTGCGTGCTTATTTCTCTCCTCAACACCGTTCACCAACTGATGCAACACCCATTCTACCTCTTCGGCTGGTGTAAGTCCATCGTTCACCAGGATAATAGCATCGGCAGCCGGTTGCGAAACGTGCGCGTCAAGAGCATCACGTTCGGCCAGGGCAGCGGCAACCTGTTCCAGTGATGTATCGATATTGCGGCTACGCAGCTCGGCTAGTCGTCGTCGGGCACGTTCAGTTAATGAGGCCTGCAAGTAGATTTTGAGATCGGCATCAGGCATTACCACCGTGCCAATATCGCGGCCTACCATGACAACCCGCCCTCGCCGACCAATCGCCTGTTGCTGACGGATCATCTCGCGTCGCACAGCCGGAAAACGTGCTGTAAGGGAGACGATCCGCTCGACCTCAGGCGTGCGAATGGCCCAGGTTACGTCTTCCCCATCAACCAGAACGGTATACTGCCGACCATCGTCAACGGTAGGCGCTGTGACATCAATCGTGAGGCGGTGGGCTAGTGCGGAAAGGGCAGCTTCATCGTCAGGATCGATACCGGCCCGTAGTGCGGCCAGCGCCAGGGCACGGTACATAACACCGGTATCGAAATAAAGATAACCCAGTTCAGCCGCCAGTAAGGCGCCTAATGTGCTCTTACCAGCAGCCGACTGACCGTCAATTGCGATTGTTCGTGGTAGGCGCATAGCTCTATTGTAGCATGGGGCTGGCGTTGGTGGCTACTCCCACTCAATCGTTGCCGGTGGCTTCGACGAAATATCGTACACGACCCGATTGACACCTTCGACTTCGTTAACAATACGGCTACTGACGTGAGCAAGTAATTCGTAGGGTAGACGAGCCCAGTCAGCAGTCATGTAGTCCTCGGTGGTAATCGCTCGCAAGGCAATTGTGACTCCATATGATCGCCCATCTCCCATGACACCAACGCTCTGCACCGGCAGGAGTACTGCGAAGGCCTGCTGGGTAGCCCGATAATAGCCACTGGCACGTAGCTCTTCCAGAAAGATTTTATCGGCCTGACGCAACGTTTCAAGACGTTCCCAGGTTACTGCGCCGATGATGCGCACGGCTAGCCCCGGCCCAGGGAAGGGATGCCGCCAGACCCACTCTTCAGGCAGGCCGAGCTGCAAACCGGCGGCGCGTACTTCATCCTTGAACAGGTAACGGAGTGGTTCAACCAGCTTGAGTTGCATGTCTGCCGGCAAGCCTCCCACGTTGTGATGAGTTTTGATTTTGGCCGCCTTTGGCCGGTCAGGAGCGGTTGATTCGATCACATCGGGATAGAGTGTACCCTGGGCCAGAAATTCAACTCCTTCCAGCGCCCGTGCCTCTCGCTCGAAGATCCGAATAAACTTCTCACCGATAATTTTTCGTTTTTGTTCAGGATCAACAACCCCTTCAAGTGCAGATAAAAACTCTTCGCGCGCATCGACGGCAATGAGTGGCACGTGAAAGTGCTCGCGGAAGGTAGTAATTACCTGTTCTGCCTCTCCGGCACGTAACAGACCGTTATCGACAAAGACGCAGGTTAGCCGATCACCAATTGCCCGATGGATAATTAGCGCAGCCACCGCCGAATCGACTCCGCCGGAGAGTGCGCAGATGACTCGCCCTTCATCACCAACCTGAGCCCGGACACGCTCGATAGCTTCGGTCACGAAGTTGCCCGGTTGCCATTCCGGTCGGGCGCCGCACAGCCGGGCAAAATTGTTCAAGATCGCTCGTCCGTAGACGGTGTGTACTACTTCCGGGTGAAATTGCACTCCGTACCAGCGCCGCTGATCGTCGGCTATTGCTGCGAAGGGGGTGGCCGGATTGGCAGCAATGGCTTCAAAGCCGACCGGCAATTGCTCAATCCGATCTCCGTGGCTCATCCAAACCGGTTGCTCGGTTGGCGTATCTGCGAAGAGCGGATGTGGGCGGGTAATGGTGATCATCGCCGGGCCGTATTCGCGTCCGGTAGGACGAGTGACGATGCCGCCGAGGGTGTGGCTGATCAACTGCATACCGTAGCAAATGCCGAGCACCGGTAAGTTGCTATCTGGTAACCACGTTGGGAGGGTTGGCGCCCCCGTTTCGTAGACGCTGGCCGGTCCACCGCTTAACACGATCCCTACTGGCGATAGAGCACGCACCTGTGACTCTGGCGCGTCGTAGGGGAGTAGTTCGCTGTAATAACCCAGTTCACGCAGCCGTCGCACAATGAGCTGAGCGGTCTGCGAACCAAAATCGAGCACGGGTATACTGTGTGTTGTCATGGAACATTCCTGATGAAGGTAGAGGCTGTCGCCCTCCCTGAGAACTGGAAAGCCTCAGCAAGGCTTTCTGGTGTCGTTACTTTCTTGCCGATAGCGCTTGGTGAGAACTTTCGCTCTAGCGCGTTGCTATCGGCATTATAACAAATTTTATCTAAGGAGTTTACCTCTTTCGTCAAGCAGGGAGGGGCGAGGAGAGAGCTAGAGAGAAAAGTGAGCAGAAGTGGTGGAGACCCAACCCGTCCGCACCATACGGGTCGACTGCCTGCGCACCCAGGTGAGCGCGAGGGTCAGGAGCCGATTATGTAGGGGCAAGGTGCAGCCTTGCCCTGCCATGTGATGCCGTCGTTATCAGGCTAGTTATCAGTCGTGTTACGTCCATCCGTCGTGAAATGACGACGGGTTATACAGATAGGCTCTTACCCGTTTGAGACCAGGCGCAGTCGTGGCGGGAATGACATAAGTGCTGGTTTTTGACCGACAGCACGCTCGGCTGTCGGTTCAGAATCGGCAAAGATGGTTGTGTCTACGATTGAATTGTCGCCACCGTAAGGATTGGGAATATAGCCGTCGGCGTTCCAGTCGTTGTGCCATTCGTTGTCGTTGACGAGGTAGCGATACTGGTAAATGCGACCGGCGTCGAGGTCAAGCGTGACCATCCAGCCGTGTTCGGTGGCGCGCAAGGGGGTGGCGCGTGGATTCCAGCCGTTAAAGTCGCCGACGAGGTGAATGGTATCAGCCCATATCGCGGCGGGCAGCGAAAAGGTTACACGTACTTTACCGGCAGGGCCGATCTGTTTCGTTATCATGCCAAACTCCTTCGTTGGGCTGATTGTTTGACAACGCTGTCTCTGTGTTTATTTGCAATTATAGCATGCGCCAGAATAGCATGTCGATAACTAATGAGTAGTATTTTGGCTATTGATGTTTGAGTTTCTTGCAAAAGCGAATGCAGCAATCCCTGAAGAGCCTATCCGAGAAATGGAAATGCTGTTGCGGGCAATGAAAGTCGTCGCTTTGTCAGACTGGTGGGACCTGAAGGCGTCATATTCCACCATCTATGACCATGTGTGGGCACCGACAGTAGGGGTGCGGCGTCGTTAACGTTATGGCGCCTATGCCCGTCAATTGGGGGTTAGCCGTGGGGCAGAGCGGCGCCGTGTCCCTACACAGTGCGTGGGTCTTTCCTCCAAGGCTAGCGTTTTCTGATTATCATACCCGCTACTGCAACAGTCGTGGTGAATTCTCAAGCCGCTCCCTCGCTTGCGGGGGGCTTGGGGGAGAGTATGCAGATACGCCAAACGATGATTTCCGGCCATAAACTGCAAGACGCGGGCCAGCGGCCCGTGCTTCCAGATATTCAGATGCACACTAGAACAACACAACAACTTACTGTGACGCAGACGGCGGTAGAGCGTTTGCGAGGAGGATTCTCAAACCGGCACATCGCCAGTGTTTATGCGACGGGCGCCGGGGAAGTCAACGAAGCGATACCCTACTCCTCGCTCGGTCAGGATATAGCGTGGATTGGAAGGGTCTTCTTCAATCTTCTGGCGTAGATAGGTAATGTACAATCGTAGGTAGTGACTCTCATCACGGTATTCCGGCCCCCATACCTTGCTCAGCAGCATTTCATGGGTCAGGACATACCCAGCATTCTGCACCAGGTGATACAGCAGCCGATATTCGGTTGGTCGCAAATTGACTCGTTTCCCATCAACTAACACTTCGCGACGGGCAAAATCTATGCTTAGCCGATCATCAACTTTAACCAGCGTCTGGGGAATTGGCGGTTGCGTGTAGTGACGGCGCAATACGGCTCGAATACGACTCACCAGCTCGCGCTGGCTGAACGGTTTGCCAACGTAATCATCGGCGCCAAGCTCTAGCCCGCGTACCCGATCTTCTTCCTCATCTTTGGCGGTGAGAATAATGACCGGCACCTGCGAGAAGCTCCGAATCCGACGCAGTGCCTCAAATCCGTCCATTACCGGCATCATGACATCGAGCAAGACAATATCGGGCATCTCCTCGCGCACCTTTTCGACCGCTTCACGGCCATTGGTGGCAGTTGTTACCCGCATACCTTCTAGCTCGAGATTCATGCGCATGAAGGTTATCATACGCGGCTCGTCATCAACGACGAGTACCAGTTTGTCTTTGAGTTCGCTCATATCGCCATTGTACCACACGCTGCCAGGTTTGCCTAGCCGGAATACGGGCGAACAGCAGGATTGTGAGTAGAGTTCCGGCAATGAGCGCCGGACGCGGATCTTTGCTTAGCCACAGATAGTGTATCACGGCCAGTATTGCGGCCAGGTAGACGAGCCGATGCAGACGGCGCCAGCTCTGCCTGAGCCGTCGCTGCCAGCCGGTCGTTGAGGTTATGGCCAGGGGTACTAACAGCATAAAGGCCAGCAGCCCAGCAATGATGTAACGCTTTTCAGTAATCACCTGGAGTATCAGACTCAGGTCAAGACCGTAGTCTATCCCGACAAACATGGCAACGTGCAGGCTGGCGTAGCCAAAACTGTAGAGACCGAGTGGCCGCCGCCAACGCATCACCTGCTTCCAACCCAACCAACGATTCAGCGGTGTGCAGGCGAGCGACATCAACAACAAGATCAGTGCAAACCAGCCGGTGCGTTGAGTGAGGTATTGGATCGGATTCACCGTTAATCGTCCGCCAAGGGCATCGCCGATGATAAACCCCAGAGGGAGCAAACCGATCATGTGGGGAAACAAGTGGATGATGTACGCTGTACGGGTAGCAATCCATTGATAGTAGAAGCGAAGAGACATTCGAAATGCTCCAGGTTTTTTGTTCGTCAGTCGTTCGTTCTGTCGCAACCATCACCGAGGAGTAGGTGCCGCATCCGCAGTGCTCGCAAATGGCACGCAACGACCAATCTCCTTCGCCCTGTGCGCCAATCGCAATCTAGCGCAACCGGTACTGCACAGATGTTTACAATGCCTGCTTTTTTTGTACCCAGAGCGACAGACGGTACCGTCAGCACAACCGATGACAGGCATCACCCGCCATCAATAATTTTGGCGCAAATCCATACCGGCGTAGAGTGCGGCTACCTGTTCGGCATACCCGTTAAACGGTAACGTCTTACGTCGTCCCAGTTCACCGATCCGCCGCTCAGTTGCTTGCGACCAGCGCGGATGCGGAACGTCGGGATTGACGTTGGCGTAGAAACCGTATTCGTGCGGTGCGACCGCCATCCATAACGATACTGGCATTGTGTCGGTTAGTTCAATTTTAACGATGGATTTGATGCTCTTGAAGCCATATTTCCACGGTACCACTAGCCGGAGCGGCGCCCCGTTTTGCGGTAAAAGCGTGCGTCCGTAGAGACCGGTACTCAGTAACGTTAGATCGTGCATTGCTTCATCGAGACGTAAACCCTCAACATAAGGCCACGGAAAATAACGGTCGCGCTGGCCCGGCATTTGGTCAGGATCGTAGAGTGTTTCAAAACGAACATATTTGGCCTGGGCTGTTGGTTCAACAATGGCAAGCAGTTTGTGCAACGGAAACCCCTGCCATGGAATAACCATCGACCATCCTTCGACACAGCGCAAACGATAGATACGCTCCTCCTGATCGAACATGGTCAGAATATCTTCGATGGCAAATATGCGTGGTTTGTGCACCAACCCTGTCACTTCGACCGTCCACGGCCGAGTAGCAAAATTCGCCGCCCGCCGGGCCACGTCTTCCTTGTTTGTGCTGAATTCATAGAAATTGTTGTAATTCGTAATCTGCTCGAAGCTATTGGCCGGATCACTAAATTCATCACGACGTTCATTTCCATCAACGATAGCCTGTTGGCGCTCCTGGCCGCCAGAAATGCTACATGCACTCAGCACCGCACCCACACCTAGCGCACCTAATCCGCGCAAGAACGCACGTCGGTTAAGATACACCGTTTCTGGGGTAATTTCGGAAGAGCGAATGGTTGGATCGCGATACATACAAATATCCTTTGCCAAAATCGGGTTTGGATAAGCCGCAGCACTGCAAGTACGGAAATCTCCTGTACTAGCAGAAAATGTTACTTTAAAAAGAATTCACTATTGATATTATACGTCTCCCCGTGAAGATTGGGAGATTTTCTTACTCATTCCTCATCTTTGCACGTGCCTGACCATCAACGGGCAATGCTATCACAATCATCGTTGCGAGGCTGAATGATCTCTGCTGTCACATGGAGCGTTTGCCACCATACACTATCGTAGGAGGGCGGTAATGCCTGGCCCGTATACCAATCCTGTCTGTGACAACCGTGTATCATCCTGCCAGCCTGGTATGGAATCCCAGTTCTGTCAAGAGAACTTATGGATTAGCGAGGAAGTTGCAGCGTTTGTTGCGTTGGAGTGCTGATGTGAGAGCCGAAGGATACCGACGACGATCCCGTCTCTGCTGCCGATGACGCCCGCCACACACGGTTAGTTGGGTGCGAGGGATACCCCCCGCTTGCGGAAGGTACTTGCGGGGACAGGGGGAGTGGGAGTTGCCAGTGGAATGCGCCATCGTTCGTCTACACAGTGGAGGATGCGGGCCTCTGGCCCGCGCACCAGGATACACGGTTGTCGCGAACAGATTGGTATTAGACTCAGGTGGGCCGATCATCCCCGACTGCATACAAGCTGAGGATAGAACTCATTCATCAACCAACGCCAGTATCAAACGCCGTACCTGCCATAAACGTCGGTCAGCGCCTTCAGGCCGGACACCGAGATCATCTCGAATCTGGCTGATCTGGAGCCGAATGGCGTCGATAGGGCCTTTTTGGGGTTCGGTGCTCAGGTTGTAGGCTCGATCAAGCGCACGGCGTGCCATCATCAAGGCCCGGTCGGCTTCGGCGAAGTCGTTGCGCTGGAGTGCATTGAGTGCCTCATCAAGGGTAATTGCGGCGCGCAAGAGGTGGGTTATCGTGCGCAATTGGGCGTTTTCAGCCTGGAGATCGAGGATGGTTAGGCGTAGTAACCCTTCGCTCAGTGGTGCGGAAGGTGGAGTAGGTTGTGGGGTTGGGATTGGCGTGGGCGGAATGGTCGGAACAGGTGTGACGGTCGCGATCTGCGGTGTGGCCGGCGGCGGCACTGCCCAGAACCAGTGGTGAAGGAGGGAGAACAGCAACAGACTAATCGTGATCGTCAGGACATGCGGTATCGCGAATCGGGCATACTGTCGCCAGCGTGCCGATTGCGCTGTCGAGACAGATGAAGTTGGTTCAGAAGATGCCATGACGACAAGAATACTGTAACTGCCACAATACACTATCGCGAGAGCAATTGATACGAGAACGCAAAGCAGGACCTTATATCAGGTACCCACTTTGCGTTGTTCGTGAAGCGGGTGAAGCCAACCGATCCGTGCACGCTAAATCTCGTGTGCCAGCAAGATCGCCTGCGCAATCTCCTTCATCGACTTGCGGGTGTTCATCGAGAGTTGCTGAATCTTGCGGAACGCTTCAGCCTCCTTCAAGCCCTGGGTATCCATCAAGATACCTTTGGCTCGCTCAACCAGTTTGCGCGTCTCGAGTGTCTCTTTCAGGTCGGCAACCTGGCGATCCATCTCCAGGAATTCTTGATAACGGGCAATGGCAATCTCGATGGCCGGCAGTAATTCGGCTTCACGGAACGGCTTGACGATATAGTTCACTACACCGGCTTCTTTTGCCCGCTCGACCAAATCACGATCCGAATACGCAGTCAGCAACAACACCGGTGCAATCTTCTCTTCGGTCAGGATGCGCGCAGCCTGGATACCGTCGAGTTTCGGCATTTTGATGTCCATGAGCACCAGGTCAGGACGCAACTCACGCGCAAGGTTAATGACGCTCACACCATCGCCGGCTTCGCCGACGACCAGATAGCCGAGACTGACAAGCGTCTCTTTCAGGTTCATACGGATGATCGACTCATCATCGGCGATTACCAGTCGCGTCTGCGGCATATGCTCTTCTCCTCTATACTGACTGACAACCTGTAATAGGCCGTGAAGTACATTGATTAGGGTTGATGCGTGCAGTATATCATTCAACTGTTTGCTGATCAACCACCAGGTACAATTTTGTGCCTAACTGACACTATTATATACCCAGCAGTTCCCGTAATAAGTCATCGTCATCGGTCTGACTTGCAGGTTTTGACCCAGACAACACACTCTCATCGAGGCGGCGCGTCAGTCGTCGATCATCCTCGTGATGCGCCTGATGTTCTGTCCACGCTGTAGGAGCGTGATCCGTCGCAGAATCAGACTCCGTCCCGGCCAACTCACTCTGCCAGCGTGCGCGCTCGGTCGGCGGGACATCAGCGGCTGTTTCGTCAACCAGGGGGCCAAGCTCGGCCAGCCAGCGTTCTCGTTCAGCGGCGGGTAGATCGCCCCAGTCTACCGGCTGTTCGGTGCTATACCCGGCCTGCTGTCGCCCGGTAGTTGGCCCACTATCGGGTTCGTCGAACCATTCCGCCAATTCATTGTCCATCAGTGACGGGCCTTTAGGGGACTGCTGGACAGCACCCTGTGGTAAGGTTGGTAGTGCCTGATCAGGATCAGGCACTGCGTGCGCAGGACCCTGGGTTTGAGGCACTGACGTTACCGGCGCAGCCTGAGAAGATGACAGGGTTCGCACAGGACGACGCCATGCCGGACCCTTTGCGGTCGTCGTGCGACCGGCGTTATTGCGCTTGAAGAAGCGACCTAGCCACGAACGTTCACTACTCGGTGGCGGCATCTCAGCTTCAGCAGCAGGCGATGACTCAGCAGGGGTACGCCGAACAAAACCCTGTAGCTGTTCGCGCCACGCCTCAAAGCGAGTGGCTACCGTTCTTGATGGCGAGGGCCTGGAACTATCGGCGGCTCGGTATCCACTGCGGCGGTGAGATAAGCTGCTCAGGTAAGCATAGTGCTCGCTGAAACGGTACAGATCGTAGAGAGCGTACAAAATCAGCGCGATCAGCAAGAAAATCAGGACGAAAATCAAGAACAGAGTCAAGGAAAAACCATCACCGCTGCTCTGCGCCGCCCTGTCAAGCGCAGTTGGTACATCTGTCGGTACCGCAGTTGTCAGCAAGGTGTTTGTCGTCGGGGCCACGGCAGCCGGACACAGCACACGCACCGTCTGCGCGCCAACTTCCCGCCCCAGTAACCCCAAGCGCACCTGCCAGAGCGGATCGTCAGGCAGCGGAGCAGCCGGATCAAGCTCAAAACGAGCACGCTCAAAGTACTGAACAACAATATTTCGCCCCGTGTTGGGGTCACGTTCGCTCAATGCACCGCTGATTGGATAGCCAAAGAGACTTATCCCGCCGTACCGTTCGTAAAAACTCCGAAAACGAGGATCAGCAAACGCCTGCGGATCGCTTAGATCGGTGCGTGGCACAACCGGCTGATCAGGATAGGTAAGCCGCAATGCCACAACACCCAAATGTGAACCGAGTACCCGATTCGGCCAATCGTTGTTCAAGTGCAACTCCAATCGCTGACGTTCCGTGTAGAGCACCGCTACCTCTTGCCGACAATCTCCGGCTAATTCGCGGGTCACTGCACCCAACGGTAGGCCAAGCAACGCAATACCCTCGATTAGCGAACGGGCCTGCTCGCCGCCGAAGGTCTGGTAAAAGCGGGCAAAATCACCGCTGATCGGGGTTTGCGGCGCTTCTGGCAATATCAGTGGCGGGCAAACTTCAATCTTTCCGGTTGGTGGTATGGGCTGCACCAGGTGCAATTGCCCTGGATCGCCCAAGCGGATAGATAATTCACGGGGTACCGCTGATAACGGCGTCGGTCCGCGATTCCCCTGACCGGGCGTGATGGGTAAATAGCGCATACCGGTTAGCCGGGCAGAACCATCTTCATCGCGTGTTACACCGACGTAAATCAATGCAGCCGACGTCGCCGTTGCGCTTACCAGATCGCCCGCCGAGAAGATCACCAGACCCTCGCGATCAGCGGCGCGCACCCAATCAACCGTTGCCAGCTCACCGGGAATACTGCCGATCACCAAATCTGCGCCACTTGCAATTAAATAACGTGCCGCATTGACACGAGCCTGCACCGGATCGGGATCGAGTGGCTGACTCCATGCAGCCATCACCACCACCAGATCGGTCTCACGGCGCGCCTGTTCAATCGCAGCTACAATCGTCGGCAGCACACCTGCGGAATCGGCTAACAGGTTGAGCTGGCCCTGCGGATCGGCATTCCCATCAAGACCCCAGGTAGCACTCAGGAAACCAATCGTTAATGGCGACTGTGGGTGGGGAATAGTTACTTTCAAAAATGGCGGTTTTGTTTCGCCAGCGCCAGTAGCACCATGTTGAAAAATGCCGTAACGCGCTAGCGTTTGCAAGGTGGCATCAACTCCTGATGGTCCGCGATCTAGCAGACGAGGATGTGCGGCGCCTAGCAACAACAGGTTGTGCTCGGCCAGAGCCGCGGCCAATGCCGGAAGCGGCCCACCGGCCAGTGGCCCGGCCAGGGTTGCGATGCCCAAATCAGCAGCCGTAAAAAACGGTCGCAGCGGCGCAAATGCTTCGGCATAGCTGGGTGTCTCAATACCACCAGGGTTTAGAGCGTCAGGGACAATTGCTCCGGCAATTGCTAACGTATATTGAACGGTGTCGCCTGCACCACAGCGGTTAAGCGCAGACCGTGGTCCCTCCGGCGGCTGCGCAGCGACAACCGGAGACCAAAGAACCGTCAATAGCAGCAGTACAAGAAGCGCCAGCCGACCTGTCATTGTTACCTCACCCCCGCCGGTACATCTATCGGCAGAGATTGCTGTCAGGCGATAGGAACCCGACTGCAACAATTGTACTACAGGATCAGCTATTCCGGCGAAGCAGACGTGAACCGGCCCATGCAAGGATGAACATCAAGGTACTAACTAGCACAATCGCGGCGCCCGAGGCAATACTGAAGTAATATGAAGCGTACAGCCCCACGACACCGGCGAGCATCGCCAGCAAGGCTGCCATTATCATCATAGAGTGCATGCGATGGGTAAAAAGTGCTGCTGTTGCCGGTGGGGTAACGAGCACTGCTAGCGTCAGCGCCACTCCAACTGTCTGGATCGCAACCACAATCGCGATGGCAAGCAGGATCAGCAAAAGCAGATCGAAGGCCTGTACCGGCAAGCGCAAAGTCGCGGCTAACACCGGATCGAAGGTCACAACCATCAACTCCTTGTAAAAGAGAACTATCGCAGCGATCACAACCGTACCAAACAGGGCAATGCGCCAGAGATCATGCTCACTCACGCCTAAAATATTGCCAAACAGAAAGTGCGAGAGATCAACCGCCGAATTCCGCACGGTTGAGATCAACGCCACCCCTAGCGCAAACATCGCAGCAAAGACAATACCAATTGCTGTATCCTCACGAATTCGGGCAGCGCGACTGACGACCCCTATCGAGAGCGAACTGATTATCGCCGCCCCCAATGCCCACCAGAAGAGTGCTCCTCGATCGGCACCATTGACCAGGTAACCCACGGCAATGCCGGGCAAAATGGTATGGGCCAGCGCATCACCCAGGAAGGCCATTCCACGCAACACGACATACACGCCGACCACGGCACAGACGGTTCCAACCAACAGCGCCGCGATTAGACCACGCTGCATAAACGCATAATTGAGGGGAGCGGTCAAAACATCGATCATAGGGTGTTGTCCAGAGAAGGATTACAGCAACTATCGGCCACAGTGAGCAGACCATCACCACTGCTCAGGAGATGCAAATGGCCACCGTAAGTAGCAACTAGATTGGTAGCGGTAAATGCCTCGCGAGCTGGCCCAAACGCGATTAGAGTGCGATTGAGCAACATCACCCGATCAAAATAGCGAGCCGCCTGTTGTAAGTCGTGCAACGCTGTCAAGACCGTAACATCCTCTTGCCGCAACGTGGCCAACGCCCGAAATATCTCATCTTGCGATGGAATATCTAACCCGACTAGCGGTTCATCCATCAATAACAACCGTGCTTCTTGAGCCAGGGCACGCGCCAGAAAGACCCGTTGCTGTTGACCACCCGACAACTGCCCGATCTGCCGGTTGGCAAAGGCGGCCAACCCGACTCGCTCAAGCGCCCGCTGCACCAGTAACCGATCATGACGTGAAGGACGACGAAACAGCCCAATTCGCCCAACACGCCCCATCAAGACCACATCACTGACCGAGACAGGAAAGCGCCAGTCGATCTGTAGACGTTGCGGCACATAAGCTATCTCATTTGGCGCAATGCGCTCAACACCGAAATAGCGGACAGTACCAGACGAAATTGGCTGAAGACCGGCAATCGCCTTGAGCAACGTGCTCTTTCCGGCACCGTTTGGTCCCACGATGGCCACCTGTTCACCAACATTGATAGTGGCAGAAATATCGTGCAGGGCCTCGTGCTGGCGATAACGCACAGTCACGTGATGCAGGCTCAGAGCCGGCACTGCCGTTACCGGAGCAACATCTCTCACAACAGAAACAGACGGCTCCACCATAAATGAGTTTCTCCGCATTTAATGTAGCATCATCCGATGCCAAACCAGCGTAGCGTCAGTTAAGGCCGTTAACGAAACCGACGCTACGCTGGTATTGTACGCCAGAATGCAACTATCCGCGCAGGCCATCAACAATCGTCTGCACATTAAAGCGCATATAGTCGATGTACGTCGCCCCTGGCCCGTCTGCATCGGTTAGCGATTCGGTTAGCACCGTAAAGATGCGTACACCCATATCACGTGCAATCTGTTCTGCTAATTGTTGATTGGCAATATCACCAACGAAGATAGCAGGTACGCCATAATCAGCAATCAAGTCTTGCAACGCAGCCAAATCTTGTGCCGAAGGTGAAGCACTGGTGCTCACACCAGGAATGATCGATCCTAATTGCCGTAAACCGTAGCGATCAGCCATATACCCGAAGATGATGTGGTCAGAGACGATCAAGCGACGCTCGGCAGGAATGGCTGCGAATTGTTCAGCAATCCAGCGATCAAGATCATCGAGCTGGTTCCGGTACGCAGCCGCTCGCGCAGCATAAGTATCAGCATTGGTCGGATCAAGGCGACTCAGAGTCGCGTAAATCACCTCTACCCAGGCCTTCACATTGTTCGGATCCGTCCAGGTATGAGGATCGACAGTGCCAGCACCGTGTTCATCACTGTGCTCGTCACTATGCTTATCACTGTGCTCGTCACTATGTTCGTCACCGTGCGTGTGCCCTCCTACTTCCTCCTCACTCAGGGTGCGCAGGGGCAGATTCTCCGACAGAGCCACAATTTCAGCCTTCGTCCCTGAACTTGCGATCAGGCGATCAAGAAACTCTTCGTAGCCGACCCCTACGGTAAAAATAATCTGGGCAGCACTGACTCGGGCCAAATCCACAGGTGAAGGCTCGTAGCTGTGCCCATCTGCCCCAATCGGTACAATAGTCTCAACCTGTACCAATTCACCGCCAACTTGACGCACAACGTCAGCAACGATGCTCGTACTTGCCATCACCATGAGAGGCGCTGCCGGAGCGGTAGTAGGCTGTGCCATTGATGCCGTTGCTGTAGGCTCCGCTGGGGCACTGGTAGGCTGGCTTGCCGGCGCCTGCCCACATGCAGCAATCAGGAATGCGCCGATCAGTAGTATCACAATCTGTCGAATACGCTGCATAGCTTCCTCCTTCAACCTTAATGAAACATTGTTTCAAGAGATGTTATACTCTACCTGGGTATTGATTGTCAAATCAGTGATTGTTGCTTCCATCACGTATTTCCATATGCAAAAGTAGAGGCACAGCGCCGCTGGGCCTCTAGCAGTTCTGTGCCGTCGAAACCGCTGTGTCGCCGATGGTGTCAAGGCAGGGGATGATGATCGGGGGTACCGGTGCTACCGGGGCGGCGATGGCGGGGTGGGACGGTTGGGATGACGGTGGCGGTTTGATCGACATCGGCAGTACCGTACCCCATCCGTTCCCCCAAACGTGGTATGATAGCCACGATTGCAATTCTGGAGGCGTTATGCGGGTCTTGATTACCGGTATTACCGGACCGGTGGGAAGTTTTCTGGCCGACTATCTGTTAACCATTCCTGGGCTAGAGATACATGCCTTTAAGCGTTGGCGGAGCGATCCGCGACCGATTGAGCATTTGCTGGGAAAGATCACCATTCACGAAGGTGATATTGAAGATTCGTTTTCGGTGGATCGAGCAATTGCCACAGCACGTCCAGATCGAATTTTTCACCTGGCCGCCCAGAGCTATCCGAGTGCTTCGTGGGATGCACCAATTTTAACTATGCGGGCAAATGTCGAGGGTACCTTGAACCTGCTCGAAGCAGCGCGTCGCCATGTTCCCCATGCCCGTATCCACATTGCCGGCACCAGTGCCGAATATGGGCCGGTGCGGCCTGACGAAGTGCCAATAAGTGAGGAACATCCGCTACGCCCGGCCAGCCCGTATGGAGTAAGCAAAGTCGCCGCCGAACTGAGCGGCCTTCAATATCACGCCAGTTATGGGATGCATGTAATCGTTACTCGATCGTTCAACCATGTTGGGCCGCGGCAGGGCGATCGCTGCTCGATCCAAACGTTCTGCCGTCAGATGGCCCTTATCGAGGCTGGGAAACAAGCGCCGGTTATGTATGTCGGTAATTTATCACCGAAGCGTGATTTTACCCATACTCGCGATGTAGCGCGTGCCCTCTGGCTGCTCATCGAACACGGCGCGCCAGGCGAAGTGTACAATCTATGCTCAGGGCAGGCTATCAGGATCGGTGATATTGTTGATATGGTGGTTGCGATGGGGCGCGTACCGGTCACAGTACAGGTTGATCCCTCTCGGCTGCGACCAGTTGATGAACCCATCTTGCAAGGCGACAATCGCAAACTACGGGCTGCCACCGGTTGGCAACCTGAGATTGGCATTGAGCAGATCGTTGCCGAAGTGCTTGACTACTGGCGTCAGCAATTGGCGATCACCGACGG
>JAGHYT010000081.1:0-20166 GCA_017743535.1 Chloroflexus sp. | reverse complement strand
CACTGCAAAAACTCACCACGGAGCACACAGAGTACACAGAGCGTGTAAGGTTTATAAATAAAAGGATCATTTTTGGCCATTGGGCGCATGGAAGAAAAATGTTCACAACCCTATGTTCAATGAAAGATAAAATTATCTTTAGTCTCTGAGATCTCCGTGGTCTCTGTGGTGGAAAGATCACCTTTTTGCAGTGGAAGTCATAAGTTATTCTCAAGACACTACAATATCAAGGCGTCAGAGAAGTTTTGCGAACACGATCAGGAAATACCCATGGATAACGCGCAGTTATCTACCACAAATGCTCCAAAACAAGGTAGTAGAATTGTGCAGGAATGGCGCGTGCAGATTCTGAATAATTTGCTGTGGGCAATTGTGGTACTAGGTGGTATTGCATTGATAATCGGATCGTTGTCAGATTACAATACGATGGGCGAGCGAGCGTTTCCCTACATTGGGGTATACACCCTTTCGTACCTCGCCATTGGAGCTGCGGCTATCCTGCACCGGTTGAATGTCACCATTCGTGCCCTCATTCTGCTGATCGTTTTGGGCGGTATTGCTACATTTCTCACGATTACCTTTGGGCTGACAGGAAGTGGGCGTCTGCTTTGGATTGGTGTTATTACGCTTGCGCTGATTTACTTTGATATACCTGGTGGTCTTATCGGGTTTGTATTGTCACTGCTTGTAATGATAGGTGCGGCAGTGATCTATGTAACCGGGAATGTACCGTTTGTTGCCCCAGAAGTGCTAATGGTACAGGATACTATTGAAGATTGGGCCGGTTCTATTACCCTGTATGTTGCCATTCTTGTACTGACCCTCGTTCCAACCTATTACCTGATGAAACATCTTGAAGTGCTTGCTCATCAGGCCACGGCTGAAGCAGCACGGGCACGCCTGCACGCTCGGCAGGCTGAAGAACAGGCCCAGGCCTTAGCACAGCAGACCGCTCAGCTCCAGCAAACGGAGCAGATGCTGCGTAACTTGGTTCAATCACTCGAAACACCCACCGTTGAGATCGGTGATCACGTTCTACTGGCGCCGATTGTTGGTCAGCTCGATCAGCAACGTGCTGATACGTTGTTGAAACGACTGTTGGCCGTCGTCAGTGATCGTCGTGTCAGACAGGTTGTGATCGACGTTGCCGGTGTACCAACCTTCGACACAATGGCTGCCCAGGGTTTGCTGCAAACCGTACAGGCATTGCGCCTGATCGGCTGCGAGGCGGTGATTACCGGTATCTCACCGGCGATGGCGCAGACAATCACTACCCTGGGCATCGATATGAAAACGATTACTACTGCCCGTTCGCCCCAAGATGTTTTGCTGCGCCAGCTATAACACTATCCCAACGCTGCAAGCGCACGTTTGACACTATCAGCAGGACTGACTTTTATCTCAGCCTGTACAATCCGACCTGATTCGTCGATAACAAAGTGAGAGCGGATGATTCCCATATACTTCTTACCCATCATCGACTTTTCACCCCATACGCCATATGCCTCGGCCACGCTATGCTGTTCATCGGCGAGCAGAATGAAAGGCAAATTGTGTTTGGTCTTGAATTTTGCGTGGGATTTGGTCGAATCTGGGCTGATGCCGATCACGACTGCATTCTTCTCTGTGATAATGGGGTACGAATCGCGGAAGCCACAGGCCTGCGACGTGCATCCAGGTGTGTCATCTTTTGGGTAGAAGTACAGAATGACCCGCTTGCCGCGAAACTGACTGAGCGAAACCAGTTCGCCTGCCTCATTCGGGAGCGTAAAGTCTGGAGCCAGATCGCCTACTTGTGGTGGGTTTGTCATAGTGATCCACTTCCTGTTATGTATCGAATCCTGCAATAGTATGCTACCACAAATTACACTCCATCTGGTCTTGAGAATGGAACGATTGCAGAAGGGGCGGAATGTTTATCACTCCCTGCCCTTTCTGGGTGCAGAGAGTACCAGAGCGCGCTCAGGCAAATGGTGCTGACCAGGGGATCCCTGTGAGTATGTGCAAAACACTCATTGCTAGGTACGACCGAAAATTGAAGATGTTAAACACTTCTGACGAGCTGCGACACGATGCCGTAAAAACCTCATATTCCGCTATACTAAGAATAATCGGCTTTGTGAGGAGGATTTCATGGCAATTGTCATTGTCGGTGGTGGCGCCATCGGGTTATTATTGCTCTCACGTCTGTCTCAAGCTGGTAATCCGCTACCGGTTGCTTTGTTGACGCGGCCAAACGGAGTGGCGGCATTGCAGGCGAACCCGTTGCAGGTCAACGGAATTGGTGCGTGTACACTCAGTGGCTTAACTGTTGCCAGTACGGCGACCGATCTTCCATCAGCGTTTCAGCAACCGGCACTGGCAATGCTGTGTGTCAAGGGTTACGACACTAATGGTGCAATTCCCACCCTGCGCGATCTCAATCCAACCGCTATTCTGACCTTGCAAAATGGGCTTGGGAATGAAGAGATACTGGCGCAAGCCTTCGGGGCCGACCGCGTCATTGCCGGGGCAATTACGACTTCGGTTGACGCTACCGGCCCCACAACGATTACGGTGACAAAAGCAGGAGGCATTGGGCTGGCGCCGGTAGGCAGTGCCAGTAATCTCACACTGGCCGAGTCAGTGTTGCGCAAGGCCGGTTTTATCGTTCGGTGCTACGCCGATTACCGGGCGATGAAGTGGTCGAAAGCGCTCCTGAATATGCTGGGGAATGCTACGGCTGCTATCCTTGACTGGTCAGTTACCCAGGTCTATGCCGATCGGCGCCTGATTGCCCTTGAGCGGGCAGCCGTGCGTGAGGCGTTGATGGTGATGCAACACCTCGGGATAAAGCCGGTCAACTTACCCCGTTATCCGGCAGCCCTGCTGGCCTTCGGCATTCGCTGGGTGCCGTCGTTGATCCTTGATCCAATCTTACGGCAGCGTGTTGCAGGAGGACGGGGAGGCAAAGACCCTTCCCTCCTCCGCGATCTACGCGCCGGACGTTCGCGCTCTGAGGGTGAGTTTCTCTACGGAGCGGTGGCAGCCGCTGCAATCGGGCATGGTCTCAGCGCGCCGGTGAATACCGGTTTGTGGCATATTCTAGGTGGTATTGCCCGTGGTGAATTGTCTTGGGATGAGTATCGCGGTTGTCCTGAACGGTTGCTGGCCGCGTGTGGCATGGGATAAACTTGTAGTGCGTATGATATGCGAACGTGAGGATGACGCAAGATACACAGCGTGTAGTATCTCTCTGTGTCGCTGTATGCTGCGTTGTGCAACTTGCGCGTGCTGGATGTCAGGCCTCTCAGGGTTTTCAGCATTGTCGGTTTATATTCGGTAATCAAGTTCAAAAACGAAGCAACACCGACGAATGTCACGCACCTGCTGCCGTTGATCCCCGACTCGTGCTGTTTCCCTGAGAGCGCAAGCCGTTGGTCTGCATCTGACGCTGGGCGGTAAGAACCCGTCGGTTGGCGCATCAGCACCCTATTGCCATCAGGTTCCCCGCAAGCATCACCTCCAGGGCTCCCGCTTGCGGGGGGATGAGGTTGGGACTTGTCTCTACCGATACGGTGATGAGGATCATCGGTGAGACAACAGGTGGCCGGCAGACCACCTTGGAACGTGGCGCCGCACGCCTTCTCAATCGCTGTGAACGGGTTTTAGGAACTCACTTCTCTTTTCGATCTCCCTTGTCTCCGCTACGGGGCGGCAAGAATTCTGCAAACCCCTGTGCTGAACGTTTATGAGTTGACACAATCGCGCAAAAGCGTGAATATCATGAGTGCTAGTTATTTCAATTATCATCCGGTATACCTATGATTCAACCAGCTATTGTGAGCTATGATCGAGCCCGCGTGATCGAATTAATCCGCACACAATCGCCTGAAGCGATACGTGCCCGTCTACGTGCCGGTGATTTTGACACCATGCTTGATCCAGAGGGGCGCGCCCTGCTCGACGAACTCTTGACAGCCTGGATTCAGCGGGCCCTCGGCTCACTAACATTTCGGGACGCGATGCTTATCGATCCCTATCGGGCGCGACAGGTTTACGGGTTGCTCTGTGCACTCTATGTTCGGCAGCGAGTAGCGATCAGCCCTGATCTGGCAGTTCACTTGCCAACTGCACCAGCCGATCTCCCTTCATTGCCACCGCCTCTCACCGCTTTGCCCGAACTGGCAGCGTTGGCCGATCAGGCAGCGCAAGAGGGGTTAGTCCTGGCATGGCAGGCGCAATGTTACGATTTTGCGCCACCGGGCAACCTGAATGACCTTACGCCGCCAATGCCACAACCGTATCGTGATGAATTACTGTTCGAGCAACCTACCGGGCTGCGGCGCAATCTGGCGATTGCTCTAGCTTCCCTTGGCGTTGCTCTCCTAGTGGTGCCACTGTTGTTCGGTTACATTCCCAGACACCCGGCCGGTTTACCGTTGGCGCTCCTCACGCTGGCCCTGTTGATTGGAATCAAGGCTGGCCTCTTCGGATACCTTGGCGCGCTATGTATCTGGTTGATCGCCAATCTACCCGCTTTTCGCCACGGTACCGCGTTAATCGATCTCTGGCCTGCTCTCCCACTGCTCATCGTCGGTTTGTGGCTCTTACGGCTCGACCGTCGGGTGTGGGCGATGTGGCGCTTTATCCATCGTCGGTTTAACCGCCGACACGACGCAACCGGAACAGGCTGACTTCCGGTGGACAGCCAAAACGTAGTGGTAGGCCGCCAACACCGCGACTCACAAATAGCTGCATTCGGCCGACCCGGAAATGTCCCATATCGTAGCGCCAGCCGTGACGGGGAAGACAGAGTGGCCCAAGTCCGGGGAAGCGCACATGACCGCCATGAGTATGACCTGAGAGTTGTAAATCGAAACCGGCTGCTGCCGCTTCGTCGGCAATATCCGGGCAATGGGCAAGCAGCAGGCGAAAATCGTGTTCTGGGGCGCCACCGAGCGCCAGCTTCAGATCAGGACGACCATCCCAGTGATCATCTACTCCGGCCAGTAACAGCCGAGCACCGTTACGCTCGATAATGCGGTGTCGGTTGAGCAATAACTGGACATTGTGGTCACGCAGGATGGTTGTGATATACGGCATACCTTCCCAATAGTCATGATTGCCGGGGACGGCGTAGATACCGAGTGGAGCTTGCAAGCGTTTCAAGACCTCAGGCAGATGAGAGATAGCTGATCGACGATGCACCAAATCACCGGTTAATACGATGATCTCTGGTTGAGCAGAGCGTAATTGTTCGATTGCCTGATGAGCGTTGGTCAAACTGTAGCGATGCCCCAGATGTAGATCACTCAATTGGCCGATAGTTAAACCGTCGAGACCGACAGGAAGGTTGGGAAAGCGTAGTTCATGGATGTTTAACTGTACGCGGCGAGGTTCGATAGCCAGGGCATAGCCGGCGCTGACCACGCCTGCTCCGGCCAGGGTCATTGCAATCGGTAAACCGCCGTAGAAACTGGCAATACCGGCCAGCATACTCCCGGCCAGACCAGCCCCGATCCAGCGGAGCGAATAGCGCAAGCGTGGCTGCTGTTTCGATTTGGTGCGTGCTGATGAGAGTGTCGTTGTCATAGGCGATACCTGTATGTGATGTTTCATTGCAGTGAATATACCATGTCTTTTACCGTCAGTAGTCAGTGAGTCAAGGGAATAGGGCAGGCTCGTCTATTTACAAAGAATACGCAGGATAGGCATACTCCATACGATTGCAGCCCATCCTGCGTGCTTACTTCCCCCCTCGCTGTTGACAATATACCATTAAGATGAATAATAGCTGAACAAGCGAACAGGAATGTTATACTAGGCACTATGGATCTCAGTCACACTGCTGTACGCGATCATGCCGCTTTTCTTGAGCGGCTCCGCTTAGTTCCCGATCAGCCGGGCGTCTATCTCTGGAAAGACGCACAGGGTCGTTTGCTGTATGTTGGCAAGAGCAAACGGCTGCGCGACCGCATGCGCTCATATTTTGGCTCACCGCGTAGTCTCAATGGTAAGACCCGACGGTTAGTCAGTCATATTGCTGATTTTGAAATTATTATCACCCAGAGCGAGTTAGAGGCGCTGTTGCTGGAAATGAACCTGATTAAACAGCATCGGCCGCCGTATAACATTTTGCTTAAAGATGATAAAACATATCCGTACATTAAGGTTACCGTCAACGAAGAGTGGCCGCGGGTGTTTGCCACCCGTCAGGTACTGAACGATGGCGCCCGTTATTTTGGCCCCTACGCCAGTGCCGGTTCAGTCTACCAGGCACTTGATATTCTGAATCGGCTGTTCGCTTTTCGGCCACCCTACGAATGCAAAGACGATAAATTCAACCGCCATCGCAAGCAAGGCAAGCCCTGCCTCTACTACCAGATGCGTCGTTGTTTGGGGCCGTGTGTGCCTGGTTTGGTGACAAAAGAGGCCTATCGGCAGGCAATAGAGGCAGTGTGTCGCTTTCTCGAAGGCAAGAGTGATCAAATCGTGCGCGAATTGCGTGTGCAGATGGAGCAGGCCGCCGAACAATTAGAGTTCGAGCGGGCAGCCTATTTGCGTGATCGGATTCAGGCAATCGAGAAGATTTCGGAACGGCAACAGGTGTTACGTACTGTTGATACCGATCAGGATGTGATTGCCTTTGCCCGCGAAGATGGGAGTGCCGTGGTGCAGGTGCTCTTCATTCGGGGCGGAAAGCTCATTAACGCCGAGCCATTTACGCTGCAAGGTACAGAAGGCGAAAGCGATGAGGCATTGCTCGCTTCGTTCATTACCCAATTCTACCAGAATGCGCCAACCGTTCCACCTAGTTTACTGCTCGCTGAGCATATCGAAGAACCGTTGATTATCGCTTCGTGGCTGCAACAAAAGAGTGGTCATCGCGTCGAAATTACCGTTCCACGGCGCGGTGAGAAGCGGCAGTTGGTGGAAATGGCGGCGAATAATGCCCGCCAGAAGTTGCGCGAAATTCGCGAGCAGTGGCTCAATTCTGAACAGCGAGCCGTTGCTGCGCTGAGTGAGCTGCGTGATCTGCTTGAATTGCCTGCTCTACCCCGTCGGATCGAGTGCTACGATGTCTCAAATACTCAGGGACAGCATTCAGTGGCCAGTATGGTAGTGTTCGAGCACGGCGAACCGCGTCCTGCTTATTACCGCCGTTTTAAGATCAAGACCGTGAGTGGGGCAAACGATGTGGCTTCACTGCGCGAAGTAATCAGTCGGCGTTTCCGCCGGGCAGCCGAAGCATTAGGTGAGCAGCAGCTTGCCGTCGAAGAAGAAACCTCGACCGGTGAAGCATCCAGTACCGATCAACAGGCACTAGAACGCTGGGCCGAGTTGCCCGATCTGTTGTTGGTCGATGGTGGACAGGGACAGGTTGCGGCTGCTGTTGCCGCGCTACAGGAACTCGGTTTTGACCAGATTCCAGTAGTTGGTGTTGCTAAAGGCCCTGATCGTAACCGGTTTGATCTGGTGCGTATAGGGTGCGAACCGATCGTGCTGGCCCGCGATAGTAAGGCTCTGGCGCTGATCCAGCGGATTGATGAAGAAGCACATCGCTTTGCGATCACGTATCATCGCAAATTGCGTAGCAAAGCTGCGCTTCGTTCACCACTCGAAGATATTCCGGGGATCGGACCGAAACGGAAGCGAGCGCTGCTCAAGGCGTTCGGTTCGATAGAGGGTATTCAGCGGGCCAGTATCGATGAAATTGCTGCCGTTCCTGGGATGACGCGCAAGCTTGCCGAAGAGCTGAAGAATATATTGTAGTCGTCGGAGAGCATACTATGTCGATCATTCATTCGCACATTCAAACCAACAGTCCTGATTTTCAGGCCAATTTCGCTTATCATCAGGCGTTAGCCGCCGACTTACGTGCACGGCTGGCTGAGATACGCCAGGGTGGTGGCGCCGAGCAGCGTCGGCGTCACGAAGAACGAGGCAAGCTCTTCGTGCGTGACCGCATTGATACACTGATTGATCCTAATAGTGCGTTTCTAGAGATTGGTACGCTGGCTGCGTATAAGGTTTACGATGAAGAAGTTCCGGCGGCTGGTATTGTTTGTGGTATCGGTCAGGTGGCCGGCCGGCCGGTGATGATCATCGCCAATGATGCGACTGTCAAGGGTGGTACCTACTTTCCTCTTACCGTCAAGAAACATTTGCGCGCTCAGGAAATTGCCCGTGAAAATCGGTTGCCGTGCATTTATCTGGTCGATAGCGGCGGCGCCTATCTGCCGCTGCAAAGCGAAGTCTTTCCCGACCGCGACCACTTTGGGCGAATTTTCTACAACCAGGCCCAGATGTCAGCCGAGGGCATTCCCCAAATTGCCTGCGTGATGGGCAGTTGTACCGCTGGTGGTGCCTACGTACCGGCGATGAGCGATGAAGTGGTGATTGTGAAGGGTAACGGTACCATCTTTTTAGGTGGGCCACCGCTGGTCAAGGCCGCTACCGGAGAGGAGGTCACTGCCGAAGAGCTAGGTGGGGCTGATGTTCATACTCGTATCTCTGGTGTCGCCGACTATTTTGCCAACGATGACCGTGAAGCATTGGCAATTGTGCGCGATATTGTCGCTCATTTGGGGCCGCGTCAGCGTGCACAATGGGAACTCCGTGATCCGGAACCGCCGCGCTACGATCCACGTGAGATTTATGGTATTCTACCCCGCGATTTTCGTCAGAGCTACGATGTTCGTGAGGTGATTGCGCGCATTGTAGACGGCAGTCGTTTCCATGAGTTCAAAGCGCGTTATGGTACAACGCTCGTGTGTGGTTTTGCCCACATTGAAGGATTTCCGGTTGGGATTCTGGCCAATAATGGTATTCTATTCAGCGAAAGTGCGCTGAAGGGTGCTCATTTCATCGAGTTGTGTTGTGCCCGCAGTATTCCGTTGGTCTTTTTGCAGAATATCACCGGCTTCATGGTTGGCAAGCAGTATGAAAATGGCGGGATCGCCAAAGATGGTGCGAAACTTGTGACCGCAGTGAGTTGCGCAAACGTACCAAAATTTACCGTCATTATCGGAGGGAGTTTCGGCGCCGGGAATTACGGCATGTGTGGGCGAGCCTACCAACCGCGTCAGCTCTGGATGTGGCCTAATGCTCGTATCAGTGTGATGGGGGGAATGCAGGCGGCAAACGTTCTGCTGACCATCCGGCGTGATAATCTGCGTGCCCGTGGTCAGGATATGACCCCCGAAGAGCAAGAGCGCTTTATGGCACCGATTCTGGCTAAGTATGAACAGGAGGGACATCCGTACTATGCCAGTGCCCGTTTATGGGATGATGGGGTGATCGATCCGATTGAGACCAGGCGGGTACTGGCGCTCGGTCTGGCAGCGGCAGCCGAGGCTCCGATACCGCCGACCCGCTTTGGTGTCTTCCGCATGTAGGTCGGCTATGACGTTGCTCCGCTCGATAACCATCATTGCCATCGTCTGGATGATACTCGATCCGAATTTGATCATCGGGATGGTGGTATCCGCTTTGATCGGTGTTCAAGTGACAGGCTGGGCCTGGCCGCGCTTTGTGCGCAACCAGATTTCATGGCAACGATCCGTTCCCTCGGCATTATCGCCCGCTGAAAAGGCAGATGTCGTGCTACAGATTATCTACCGCGGATGGTTGCCACTGCCGTACCTGGTTGTGCGTGAAGACATTCCTGCCAGCCTGAGTGAGATACCGCGTCGGCAATGGGTCGTGAGCTTACGTCCGGGCCAACATTACACACTCCGCTACTCAATCCAGGGGCGGCAGCGTGGTCTGTACTGGCTCGGACCGCTCAAGGTGTGGGTCGGTTCGGTGTTCGCGACCAATGAAGTGCAGCTTGGCGAACCGCAACAAACGCCACTGACTATCGTGCCAACAGTGCTGCCGTTCCAGACATTCTATTTACCAGCCGCGTTGCCCTACAGTCAGGAGCGTTACCACTTGAGCTTATTCGACGATCCGGCGCAGAGGATGGGGGTACGTCAATACCAGATAGGTGATCCGCCGCGGCGCATCGATTGGAAGACCAGTGCCCGCGTGGGTGATCTTCAGATTCGTGAACTAGCGCCGGTCATCGCCCGTGAAACTCTGATCGTGCTGGCATTCGCGGAAAGCGAATACCCCGGTCGATTTTCGTATGACAACCGTGAGCGTGCAGTCGTTGCGGCTGCTTCACTGGCCGCAGCCTTGATCTATCGGCGTCAGCCCGTTGGTTTTCAGAGCAACGGTTATGATCCGTTGCTGCGTCAGCCTGTGACAACTCTGGCACCAGCCGCTGGTGTCGAGCATCTACGCGAAATCCTGCTCAGGCTGGGCCGGATCGAGCCGGCAACCGATGGTGAGCCGATTGATAATGTGCTCTTGGGTCATCTGGCCCTGAATCGCGGTGGGACACTGGTGCTGATTACGAGTTCGCTCAGTGCGCGTATCTTACCAGTCCTGCTGGCAATTCGGCGCGGCGGAATCAAGGTTTCCATTGCGCTGGCCGATCCAGGACCAACCGATGTCCTTCGAGCAAAACAATTCGGGATCACAGCGTTTCAAATCAATCGGAATGGTGCGCTTGTTCAAGATGTGTGAAACATCCTCGAATCGAGCGTTTATGCCTGCGGAAGGTACAAAAGGAGCACTATGTATGTTGCGCATTGCCGAAGAAGTCTCTACTGCACTCGAAGAGGGCCGTGCCGTTGTTGCACTTGAAAGTACCCTCATCAGTCACGGTTTACCCTACCCACACAATCTGGCCGTTGCTGAGGGGTTGGAAGCTGAAGTTCGGGCAGCGGGCGCCGTACCGGCAACGATTGGCCTGATTGAGGGTGTGCCGGTAATCGGGTTGAATGGGAATGAACTGGAGCGGCTGGCCGCAGGTGGCGAACGAGTGCGTAAGCTGAGTCGGCGCGACATCGGGGCAGCCATCGTAGATCACGCTGATGGCGCAACAACGGTTGCCGCGACCATGGCACTGGCTGCGGCTGCCGGGATCGAAGTCTTTGCGACGGGCGGGATCGGTGGCGTTCATCGTGGGGCAATTCATAGTTGGGATGTCAGCGCCGATCTGACCGAATTAAGTCGCACGCCGGTGTTAGTTGTCTGCGCTGGTGCAAAGGCCATTCTTGATCTACCGGCTACGCTTGAATACCTTGAAACCCATGGGGTACCGGTTGTTGGCTATCAAACCTCTGAGTTCCCTGCCTTCTACACCCCCCAAAGTGGCCTACCGGTGGCCGCAGTTGCTGATAATGCGTTGACTGCCGCACGGATGTGGCGCATCCAGCGACGCTACAGTGCTTTTGCTGCACCGGGTGGTATGATACTCTGTGTCCCACCACCGGCACAGTATGCGCTTGACCGTGATGTGATCGAGGCTGCAATTGGGCGGGCATTAGCGCGGGCTGAGGCTGAGGGCGTGCGTGGGCCGGCAGTAACTCCTTTCCTGCTCGCTGCAATGGCGGAAGAGACGGTTGGTGAGAGTATTGAAACTAATATCGCGTTGCTGCGAAACAATACTCGGGTAGCTGCTGAAGTAGCACTGCGGATCAGTGAGTTGGGCTAACCTCTAGGTGAACAAACGGTGTGCAAAGTACTTGACAAATTGTATTATTACTCGTATACTGACGATTGCTGTTATTAGATGTAACAGCAAGAGCCGTCATATCCTCGACGGCTAATCCCTCACACGTTACCCCGTTTCGTTACGTGCTGGGAGCCTCCGTTGGCATCTCTGCATGAGTGGAGAAGAGTCCTGTTTTGTCCCTTGGTTGCATAGTTAGGCAGGAGTGCCCGCCAATGCTCAAGCGTCGACCATCAAGCTGGGAAAAAGAAGAGATATCGCTCTACACCCACGAGCACGATGAATGTTTTGGGCACGAAGAGTCACTGTTCTCCCCTGATCTGAGCGATATAGATCAGGCGGAACCGACACTCGATGCAGTACAACACTATTTGCAAGAGATCGGGCGTGTTGCTTTACTTACCGCTGCTGAAGAGGTTGCGTTAGCTGAACAGATCGAGCGTGGGAATGAAGCGGAAGCACGTCTGAACAGTACTGTTGATCTGACCCCACAAGAACGCTACGAATTACTTCAGGCTGTGCAACGTGGTCAAGAGGCTCGCCGCCATTTAATTCAGGCAAATCTGCGTCTGGTAGTCAGTATTGCCAAGAAGTACGTTGGTCGCGGTCTGGCCCTGCTCGATCTGATCCAGGAAGGGAATATTGGGTTGATGCGGGCAGTTGAGAAGTTTGATTACCACAAAGGTAACCGCTTCAGCACGTATGCTACGTGGTGGATACGCCAGGCGGTAACGCGAGCACTGGCCGAGCAAGGGCGCACAATCCGGCTACCGGTGCATATGAGTGAGTCGGTTGGTCAGGTGAAGCGGATCGCTGAGCGTCTTGCTCAATCGCTCGAACGCCAACCCACCGCAGAAGAAATTGCGATGGCACTTGGTCAGCCGGTCGAACGGATTGAGCGTATCCTCGAAGCGTCACGGCGACCGGTTTCTCTCGAAACACCGGTCGGTGATGATGGCGAGCATACACTTGGCGACTTTCTGACCGACGAAGAACGGCCTACACCCGGTGAAATAGCGGCGCAGAAGCTGCTACGTCGTGATCTCTGGGCAGCCCTCGACCAGCTCAACGACCGCGAACGGCGAATCATCGATTTGCGCTACGGTCTCCTGGACGGTCGCCGTCGAACGCTGGAAGAAGTTGGCCGAGCACTCGGTATGACCCGTGAACGGGCACGGCAGATCGAAGCCGAAGCGCTACGACGATTGCGTAGTCCGGAGGTTGGTCAGCATTTGCGCGATTATTTGGAATGAGCAGTGTTGGTTCATTGGTGCGCTGTCATTTACCTCCACTTTCATCGCTCATATTCATCATCTGAGTACGTCTGAAAAATTCTTACCCTTCCTCTTTCATTGTGAGAGAGGAAGGGTCAAGAGTGTTTATCGCTCCTTTCCTTCGGTACGGCCACTGTACCCTGTCACCCGATGTCCATACCAGAACCGATGTCGTGCGTTCCATCGTCCGAACATGATCGCACGCTGAGCTGTACCGCTGCTACACCAAACAATTTTTTGTAGGGTTTGCTCGTCGTGACATAGGGCACGGTCAGGCTCCTTCCAGACTCTGAAGGAATGCATTGGCCTCCTGTGCCAGCAACTGCGCCCGTTCAAGCAGAAACTGGTCGTATTGTTGTACATCCCATTGTTTTTTCAACTCTGCCGGGTTATGTACTGCCCTGGCGAAAGATTCTGGAATCAGGTGAGAACGCAGGTTCTGCTCAGAAATATGGAAATGCTCGATATATTTCGCAGGCTCCTTACCTGACAGTTTGTTGACATTCGTCCGTTCATTTATTACCGTAATGTTTGCCAAAGCGTGAATATCGTTGCTTTTGTTCCGGAACTTTGCCAGCACGCTGCTCGGGAAGATATGATGCCATTGAGGCTCAAATCCTGTGGCGATGGGGATACCAGATTTATCGTATCCTATGCGGGTGTTATCTACCCAGTCACGCGCTTCGCGGCGGAAGAGGATCAGATAGAGCATGAGCCGCAAGAAGCGGTAACCGGCGCGGTCATAGCGATTTAAGAATTCGTCTTCCGCAATTTCTGAGGATACGTGCAGGCGTTTTCGCAAATCCTGGATGGCCTGCTCAAAATTCGGTGCTTCTGTAATAGCGCGAACGTCCTCGTTCAGACTGGTAATAGCAGAACCGCTGTACCGCCCGTCCCGGTTTGCCAGAAGAAACCAATGCAAAGCTCGCTCGAAACGGTAGCCTTGCGACTCCTTCCACTTATGGTGCAAAACAAAGAGCGGAATCAGGCTGTTTGTCGAAGGAAGTAGATCAGCAGACACAATACCGAATTCAGCCAGCCTCTTCAAAACCTCGGAGATGGTTTCTTGAGCAGATTGCCAGACCAGAGGCAGGTTTTCCGGTCGCCAGAAGTCCTTCGGAACCTCGATAAGTCGCGCCCGTCCTCTCCCTATACCGGTCATTGTTCGAACAAAGACACCGGCATCCAGGTCCCAACCTGTATCCTCGAGGTCGTTTCGGAACGGCAGATACTGCTCACGCACCCAACCTGGGTTTCGTACAGCCGCAAGCGCCAGCACAACATCAGCCTCTCGGACTCGTGTTCCTTCCTGGTTCAGGCGAGCAAAAATCTCTGCTACGTCCTCTATCTCGTGGCTAATCTTGATGATGGGAATATCAATCTCCCGAACCTGCCAGAGACACTGGAGTCGACCATGAACCTTGACAAACACTTCCATCGTTTTCTCAGCATCATCGTTCATCAATCTCGCTATCTCTTGAGCCAGAGGGGTCAGGTTCTCCACTTTTTCGACGGCAAGGACCCGACGAACGTCGATCCAGCGTGGATCTCGACGGCGAATGGGGTTGGGCAGAGCAAATTCCAGGCGGTCATCGTCGTCTTCTGGAAGGAGATTGACCATCACCTGATAGCGTTCCAATGCTTCGTTCCAGCTTTCGGCGTCATTCCACCAGTACGGCTTCTGCCCCAGGAGAAGACAGAGCGCCGTCGTGCGTTGCTGGCCATCCACAATCCAGAGGGAAGCCTGAGTGCCCTGAGCAGTCTTGGCTTCCTGATATTGGGAAGAATCCCAGAGGAGAAATGAACCGACCGGGTAGTCGCGGTAGAGCGATTCGGCCAGTTTTTTGACCTGTTCTGTATCCCAGACGAACTCTCGCTGGAATTCGGGGATATCGACATTCTTGCTGACCGCTTGTCTGACGATTTCTTTTACTTTCAGTTGTTCAAGCGCCATATTATCTCCGATACGCTGTGATGTCCTGTCTGTCGGTTTCGTGGGCGATGATGCGAGAGGTTTGGGATTTCCATCTGTGCCAGGGATACCGGATTACAGTCCGTTATGAAATTAAAATTGTATCATAGCTCATACACGATGCAAAAAGATTTCCACCGGGAACAGAAAGCGCCAGAAAACGCTCTCCGTTGTCAGGAACCTTGATTACTTGTTGTTGATGTCTACCGACATCTTCGACACGATTGCCGTTGTCAATAAATATATCACGCGCAAAAACTGGTGAAAAGCCAAATCGTCATCTAGGGATTGTTCAACGTTTATCGGGGAAGGGTTTAAAAGGTTTTTCCCGCAGGTATAGCCGCTATTCCGGTTATGTCAGTGTACTAACCAGAGATTGGCCCCCTGTATCACGTTACTACATTACCAGATGATTGCCGAACTAAGGCGGGAATCGATGATGTAGGAAATTCGATTCCCTCTCTTTATGTCATGCTCTCCCTGCGGAGCAATACTGCTCCGTTGACGAGTGGCATTTTCACCGCGTTGTGCTCACCAATACCGAAAGTGCGTCAGTTGCTAACGGTTATGCGAGCAAGCGTATTGATCGGTTCTCCTCTCCGACAGCCTATTGACTCACTAACGATTACGCTTATTGTCCATCTTGACTAATTGGTTCATCAGTGGTACACTTGAGTGCCGTGCCGGGGTAGCTCAGCGGTAGAGCAAACGGCTCATAATCGTTAGGTCGCGGGTTCGAATCCCGCCTCCGGCACCAGTCGCCGGTGAGCCTTGCTCACCGGCGTTTCCGTTCATCGAGTGATGCTATGCTCGATCAGTTGCATCAGTTCTTGCTTGCCGAGGGTGTTGGTCAACCTACCAATCGAGTGTTGGTTGCAGTGTCGGGGGGCAGCGATTCGCTGGCGCTCTTGCACATGCTCTACACACTGCAAACTACCGGTGGACCAATACCGATTGTTGCTCACCTCGACCACGGTCTGCGCGGGGCCGAGTCGGCAGCAGATGCCGATTTTGTCGCTTCTGTTGCAGCAGCGTGGGGGCTCCGGGCGATCATCGACAACGCTCGCCTTCCGTCGGGGACAACACCGGCTGAGGCGCGGACGGCTCGGTATACCTTTCTCGCTGCTACCGCCCTGGCTGAGCAGGTCGATGCCGTACTTGTTGCCCATCAGGCTGACGATCAGGCTGAAACGGTGTTGATGCATCTACTGCGTGGTGCCGGACCATCTGGCTTACGCGGTATGCGAATGCGGGTAGAATGGAGTGAGTGGGCTGCGCCGCTGATTGGTGTCGGTCGTGTACCGTCGCATGGTCCGCCGTTGCTCCGTCCGTTACTCACGATCAGTCGGGCAGCACTGGCCGACTATTGTGCAACTCATCACCTGATACCCCGCGATGATCCGACGAATCGTAATCTTCACTACGCACGAGCGCGGATTCGGCACCATCTACTCCCGCAGCTTACGGCTGAGAATCCGCAAATTGTGGCTGCATTGAACCGAACGGCTCGAATCTGCGCCGAAGACTACGATTTCATCCAACAAGCTCTTGCAGCGCAGTGGCCGATGCTGATCGTTGAGCAGCAGTCTGACCTGATTATCTTTGATCGCGCTGCCTTACGCTCGTTACACCCGGCGCTGCGTCGGTATGCTCTGCGGCGGGCAATTGCCGATCTGGGGGCTGAAGAACCGAGTCTGGCACAAATGGACGCCGCAATCCATCTGCTAAGTGGTCAGGCTGGTCGGCGGATGCAACTGACACCCCAGGTTTTGCTGGTATGTGATCAACAAACTGTTACTCTGCAACATCCTGGGGCAGTGTATCGGCATGCTCCGCAGGTAGAAGCGCCGGTAACGTTGCCCGAATGGGGGGCAGTGATGCTGGCGAATGGCTGGCAGTGTATCGTGCAGCCTGATCCGCCGCCCCAGCCAGATCGCTGGTGGTTAGGGTTTATTGCACGACCATCTGGCCCCTTACGGTTGCGGACACGACGACCTGGGGATCGCCTGCGACCGTCTGGCGCGCCGGGGCGTCGTCGTTTACAAGATCTATTTGTTGATCTGCGGGTGCCGCGTAGCCTGCGTGATCGATGGCCGCTCCTCGTTGATGCACATGACCAGATTCTTTGGGTGACAGGATTACGGGTTACTGCCGACATTGCCTCCTCCGATCCGAATCAGGCTACAATGTGGATTGGAATAGTTCATCCGATTGAGGCAACACAGGAGTGAATATGCGCCAAGACATCGATTACGTCTTAATCGACGAAGAGCGGCTCAAGCAGCGCGTGACCGAGTTGGCTGCCGAAATTACTGCCGATTACCGCAACCTCAATGACCTGTTACTGGTTGGGGTACTCAAAGGGTGTGCGATGTTTATGGTCGATCTGGCCCGTGCTATCGATCTGCCACTGGCAATCGATTTCATCGCGGTCGCCAGTTACGGTGCTAGCACCGAATCATCGGGTGTCGTTCGGTTGATCAAAGACCTCGATACCGACATCTCGCATCGCCATGTATTGCTTGTCGAAGATATTATCGACAGTGGGTTAACGCTTGCCTATCTACGCTCGCAACTCTTGCGCCGCAATCCGGCCAGTTTGCGAATTTGTGCCTTACTCAACAAACCAGACCGGCGCACGGCTGATGTACCGGTCGATTATGTTGGTTTCAACATCCCCAATGCCTTTGTGGTCGGCTATGGCCTTGATTATGCCGAACGCTATCGCAACTTACCGTTTATCGGTGTCTTGCGCCCAGAGGTTTATCAGTCTTGATATTGTGATCCAGATTACACTTTGACTGTAATCTGTTCCCTTGCCGCTGGCGATCGGCTGATGTTATAATTCTGTACAAGCGGCAAAAACGATGGCCGATAGTCATCGGAGTCGCAATATCTTCGTTGTGGGGTATCCTCCTCAACATCAGATGTTAGCCCGGAAACTGATATGAGGCAACCCCTCTAGAAAGACACGATATGAGTGATAACCGTTGGCTGAAGAATAGTTTTGTCTATCTCATCATTCTGGTTGCAGCGTTAGCGCTGTTCTTCCAGTATTTTGGGCAGGGCGCCAGCCAGACTGAAGAGAAAGGTATCGCTGACGTGATCGCCGATGCTCAGGTTGGTCTGGTCAGTGAAATTCAGGCCCAGGCTGGCGATGAGCAGATTATTGTTACTTATAAGGATGGTAAGAAGTATCGCTCACGAGTCGAGACATCAGACAGTGTGATGCGATTGCTGGCTGATTATAATGTACCGCTGTACGATGAGAATGGTCGGCGGACGATTAACGTCACTGTGCAGCCAGCGCCCGCCTGGGGTGGTCTGCTGAGCATCTTTACCATTCTTCTCCCCACGTTGCTACTAATCGGGTTCTTCGTCTTCTTCATGCGGCAGGCCCAAGGGAGCAACAATCAGGCAATGTCCTTCGGTAAGAGCCGGGCGCGGATGTTTGCCGGTGACAAGCCCACGATTACCTTCGCTGATGTGGCCGGTCAGGAAGAGGCAAAACAAGATTTGGCCGAAGTTGTTGAATTTCTTAAGTATCCCGATAAGTTCGCGGCTCTAGGGGCACGCATTCCGCGTGGTGTGCTGATGGTTGGCCCGCCCGGTACCGGTAAGACGTTGCTCTCTCGTGCGGTCGCCGGTGAAGCTGGTGTGCCTTTCTTCAGCATCTCTGGCTCTGAATTCGTCGAGATGTTTGTGGGTGTTGGTGCTTCGCGTGTTCGTGACTTGTTCGATCAGGCGAAGCGGAATGCACCGTGTATCGTCTTCATTGACGAAATTGATGCCGTTGGTCGGCAGCGTGGCGCTGGTTTGGGTGGTTCTCACGATGAACGTGAACAGACTCTCAACCAAATCCTGGTTGAGATGGACGGTTTCGATACCAACACGAATGTGATCGTCATTGCGGCAACCAACCGACCCGACGTGCTCGATCCGGCGCTGGTTCGCCCTGGTCGTTTCGACCGGCAGGTTGTGCTCGATGCACCTGATGTGCGAGGCCGAATTGATATTCTGAAGGTTCACGTCAGAGGAAAGCCACTGGCCGAGGATGTTAATCTCGAAGTCATCGCTCGTCAGACACCGGGCTTCTCGGGTGCCGATCTGATGAATGTGGTTAACGAGGCAGCGATCCTGGCGGCACGTCGCTCGAAGCGCAAGATCAGCATGGCTGAATTCCAGGACGCGGTTGAGCGGGTGGCAATTGGCGGTCCCGAGCGCCGTTCACGGGTGATGACCGATCGCCAGAAATTGGTAGTTGCATACCATGAGGCTGGTCATGCCATTGTTGGTGCTGCATTACCGAAAGCTGATAAAGTGCAGAAGGTAACGATTATTCCACGCGGTCAGGCTGGCGGTTACACCCTCTTCTTGCCTGATGAGGATAGTTTGAACCTGCGCACCGTGTCGCAGTTCAAGGCCCGTCTGGCCGTCTCGCTGGGTGGTCGTGTTGCCGAAGAGATCGTTTTCGGTAATGATGAGGTCACCACAGGTGCTTCTGGTGACTTGATGCAAGTCACGCGGATTGCCCGGGCAATGGTGACGCGCTATGGGATGAGTCAGCGTCTGGGGCCGATGGTCTTCGGCGAGAAGGAAGAGTTGATCTTCCTCGGCCGTGAGATTAGCGAGCAGCGGAACTATAGCGATGACGTGGCGCGTCAGATCGATGAAGAGGTGCGAGCCATTGTGACCGAAGCCTACGAGACAGCGCAGCAAATCCTGCTCCAGAACCGGGCAGTGCTCGATGATATGGCGAATGCCTTGCTTGAATACGAGACTCTCGATGGTGAACAGCTTGAAGAGCTGATCCGGCGCGTCAAGCCACTAACAATCGATTTGAGCAAGAGCAGCACTCCGAATGGGCGCACTGGAGAACTCTCAACCCAACCCGATGCGCCTCAGATGGGGATCGGCGGTACTAATCCGCTACCGGCGTAATTGTTGCAATACACATTGATTGGTGCTAGCAAGGGGTGAGTATGCAGCTCACCCCTCGCTCGTTTTAGTACGACCAAAACCCTAAACACGATGCTGCACTACGCCTCCTGGTACCCCTTTCCTTCCCATTAGGGCTTTGTGGTGTTCTCAAAGCGTGAACAAAAACCTGGATTTCTTATCGGGAACATACCGTGCCCGTGCAACCATTGCGTAAGGGGCTTGCCATCGTTCTTTTTCTCCAGCCCCCACCTTTCCCCTTCCGTTAGCGGAAGGGGGCAAGGGGAAGGTGAGGGGCTACCATCTCCCCCTTCCTCTGCCGCAGCGCGGAAGTTCAGGTCCCCCCACTAGGCCGCTATCGGCTACCCCCTACCACCTCCCCCTTCCTCTGCCGCAGCGCGGAAGTTCAGGTCCCTGTCTCTTATACACATCTG
>JAGHYT010000080.1:0-20358 GCA_017743535.1 Chloroflexus sp. | reverse complement strand
GGGTGCGGGCGACTGCGCTACTATTGCATCGCAGTGGTTGCCGCCTGACGGAAGGCATCCACCGCCGCATCAATCACCCGTTGTGGATTACCACCGGCTGAAGTCACAATTGCTCGTAATGTTTCGCCATTCCGTAGCCGTGAACGAATGGTTGCCTGATCAAGTCCGGTCTGATCAGCAGCGGCCTGGATTAACCAGCCTAATGCGCTCCGTTGCGATACTTTTGCCGCCCGATCAGCTAATTGAGTTCCTAACGTCGTATCGTTGACCAGCGTCGTCGCTCGATCACGAATCGTTGTTAACAGTTGATCGGCTTCGGCCTGCGTCAACCGACCTTTGCTCACCTCCCGATCAAGCCGTGTCTTCGCCGCGTCAACTACCGCCTGCACCAGCGCCGCACCACTGCTACCGTTGGCAGCGGCGATCTGGGCCAGACTCCGTCCGTTTTGTAACTCGGTGCGAATAGTGACAGGATCAAGCCCGGTCAGTGAACTCAGCGTGCGAATCAGGTATCCCACGCTCACATTGTCCAGACCGCGCCCGCCACCACCACGACCATACGCCAACGCTACTGACGCTGAATCGGTCACTCCTTCATAGGCGGCATGGGCCGTTAGTGGTGAAACCCAGAGGAGTGCAAATGCCAGCACTGCACTACTCAAAGCACGTAAGACCATCCGTTTCATCCTTGCACCTCCGTTGCAGTTATTTGCGGTTTCGTTGCACCTACTGGCGCTATCGTCATAATAGAGCAAGACTGTGAAGGAATTATGAAGTGATCATGAGAAGATCGCGGATCGTAGTGCAACAAACATATCTCGCCAACGTCGTATAGGCAGGAAGTGAATACCTTCTACAAGACAAGGAGTAATGCTATGACAACCAGCCGTCTTACTCGTAGCGCAACCGACAGCATGATCGGCGGTGTATGCGGTGGTCTCGCCCGTTACTTCGGTATCGACAGTACTATTGTTCGTCTCATTTTCGTGTTAGCCGTGCTGAGCGGACTTAGCCCCCTTATCTACGTTGTGCTCTGGATCATTATGCCGAAAGAGGAAGTGACGGTTCCGCCACCAGCACAAGACCCAACCGGTGAATGGCGCTATGATCCGTATACAGGCCAGAAACTACGCGATTAGGTGAATGACCTTCTCCTCACCTTCCCCCTGGACCCTTCCTCTCCCAAATGGGGAGAGGAAGGATGAGCTTGAGGGAGTAGGAACAAGCCCTTTCCTCTCGTTAATATAGTGTCTGGTATGACGATGTTACCGGTAAGTGTGATAGACCTGATCATGACACATCTGGGCAAACCTGTTGAGCGGGTTGAATACCTGCACAGCAGTTTCGGTGCGCAACTGGTTCGCCTTACGCTGGGTGGCGAGCGATTTGCGCTCAAGTGGGCCGGTGGTGGTTCACCAGCCGCGATGCTGATGGCCGAAGCGCACGGTCTGCGAACACTGGCTGCAACCAATACCATCCGTGTGCCGGCGGTGATCCTGGCACTCGCGGCCAACGAACAACAACCAGCCATTCTCCTCAGTGAATGGATCAATGGCGATGGTCACGCTGTGGATCAGGCCCGGTTGGGTGAGCAACTGGCTGCTCTCCACCGTTGCACTGCCGCTGCTTATGGATTGGAATGTGATAATTTTATTGGTGGTACGCCTCAGTACAACGGATGGAAAACCGATTGGATTGAGTTCTTTCGCGAACGACGGCTCATTCCTCAGATCGAACTAGCAGCCCGCAATGGATTGCTACCAAGCCATCGTCGGCAAGCGCTCAACGACATTGTTTCTCGCCTCGACCACTGGCTCAGTGGTGTTGCGCGTGTCCCATCGCTCATCCACGGTGATCTATGGAGTGGGAACGTAATTGCCGGTACAGGCGGTATACCTGTGCTTATCGATCCGGCGGTTTCGTACAGTGATCGTGAGGCTGAACTGGCATTTACCGAACTTTTTGGCGGCTTTTCCACACGTTTCTATCAGGCCTATCAGACGGTATGGCCGCTCGAACCCGGTTACCGTGACCGTCGCGATCTTTATAATCTCTACCACCTGCTTAACCATCTAAATCTGTTTGGCGAAGGGTACGGGGCGCAGGTTGATGCCATTATCCGACGCTATGCCCGGCGATGAGTGATCTCTGTCATCTTTTCACCAGCAGGGCAGGAGTGTAACCTGCCCTATTGATGCTGCCCGTGATGGCTATTTGCTCTTATCGGCCAGGTAATAACGTATATTCAACAACTGCCCGGCGTTCACTGCGGTTGCCGTAGGCGCTGATCGTATAGCGCCCGACCGGGTCTTGTTCACTCAGATAGACTTCAGTGGTGAACGTTCCATCGGCATCGGCGGTAACATCTCCTAGCCATTCGGTGGCATAATCGGGTAACGTTGCCCACAACGTAATGACTTCACCGGCCAGAAAGCCGCTGCCGCTCAATCTGATAGCCTGGCGTTGTTGTCCACTTTCCGTTGCCACACTAAGCTGGGCTGTACCTCGTGGCTTGAGTGTATCGCCGACCAACACCTCAAAATCAACAATTCCATTTCCACCACTCTG
The DNA here is from genome assembly GCA_017743535.1 of Chloroflexus sp. Classification (GTDB taxonomy): domain Bacteria; phylum Chloroflexota; class Chloroflexia; order Chloroflexales; family Chloroflexaceae; genus Chloroflexus. The sequence goes on along the minus strand of JAGHYT010000080.1, from coordinate 17,790 downwards.
TAAGCCTCGCGCCGTCAGGGCGTAACGTCCTACTGGAATATGATTGCTCAGCATCGCCAGACTGATCCGTCCCTGGGCATCAGCCACCTGAGTACCGAGATCGGCAATAGCGTTGTTTGGGTAGCGTAGCCACAGAGCGATCCGTTCACCTGGCCGATAACCGCTACCGGTAAAGACAAAGGTGTTGCCTTGCGTTTGAGCAGATTGATTGACCGTTAACTGTACCGCAGGTGATGCACCCGGCGCTGGGGCAATGTCTACCTCAAGGCTGGCGTAGGCTTCTCGCCCACTCTGCCAGCCTCGCGCCGTGTAGACATAACGTCCGGTTGGGGTGAAGGTTGCCCCAAGGAAATCGGGCAGGTATGGGTGATTGAACCTCCCCTGTTTGTCGGTTTGGATTACCGTGACGCCGTAGACCCGGTAGTCGGGATAGGTAATCCAGATACTCACTGTCTCTTCGGGAAGGAAACCGGTACCGCTCAGGGTAACTGTCGTATTCTGACGGGCTACAGTTGGTGAGACGGTCAGGCTGGCGGTTTGAGCACTGGCCGACCAGCTCCAGGTGAAAACAATGAGACCTAACGTTCCAACAAATAAGAGTGCGAACAGTGACAGGTACGAACGTTTGATCATCGTCATAAGCAGCTCCATGATCCGATAAAGGAACCATCCTATGCTTACGAACGATGATCGTGACTGCCGTCACCGTTTGATCAGATTACAGAAATCTGACGGAAACCGGTATGTTCGCTATGTTCAACGACGGAAGAACGTCGATGCTGATGCGGCGAATGCGACGAGCACAACGATCCATGCGATAGTTGCCAGTGGCATCATGGCAGCTTGCTTAAACGCGATGCCACTCGCTGCCCAGGCTACAACGAGCGGTAGGATTGCATCGCGCCAACGTCGGGCGAACCACCAGCTCAGACCGGCAGCCAGGATGAGTAACACGCTGGCGCTAATTATGCCACCGTTGCCGGTATCACGCCATCCCAGATCGTAGAGAAAGACGCTCGCATTAACGAGGGTTGCAACGCAAATCCATCCTAAATAGAGGCTGAAGGTTGGTTGTACCAGCCATCGTTCGCCGGGTGTTGGTGTTCCAGGACTACGGAGTTTCACATAAGCCCCAACCAAACCGATCAGCACAATCAACATTGCTGGCAGCGAGAGCGGTGACAGATTGTAGTGCCAGAAGAACAACCAGCCGATGTTGCCAAGACAACTGAGCAAAAACCATGGGGCTGCAGAACGCAAACGCGGATTATTGATCTGTGCAGGCAGTGCCTGATAGACAGCGTAACCGATCAGCCCGACATAAATGAGTCCCCAAATTGAAAAGATATATCCGGGTGGTGTTATGAGCAGTGGGTACCGATCTGAAATGGCGCCTGTGGTCTGACCATTGAGGGGTAGCGTATTGGCTGCAATGTTCACCGCAATCGTCGCGAGTAATCCCAGAATGACGGCAACTGGTTGCCAGTGAAATATTGGACGCGCAAGTGATGTCGCCATAATAATCTCCGTTATAATTGAGGATACCGGGGCGAAAGCTGTGCGTCCGCCTGCCCTGCATTATAAAGGAGAGAGCACCATTATGCCAGACTGGAAAGACTACCTCACCGCGAACCAGGACCGCTTCCTTTCCGAATTGGTCGACTTCTTGCGTATCCCGAGCATCTCGGCCATTTCTGCGCACGCTGGTGATGTGCTGCGTGCCGCTGAGTGGGTTGCGAATCGGCTAACCGCTGCCGGAATGGAGCACGTGGCAATTCTGCCGACCGGCGGTCATCCGGTGGTGTACGCTGATTGGCTGCATGCTCCTGGTAAGCCTACCGTTTTGATCTACGGTCACTTTGACGTGCAGCCGGTCGATCCGCTCGATTTATGGACGCATCCACCATTTGAGCCGCATATTGAGAATAATCGAATCTACGCCCGTGGCGCCAGTGACGACAAAGGCAACATGCTCATTCCGATCCTGGCAGTTGAAGCCTTATTGCGCAGCAGAGGCTCGCTGCCGGTCAATGTCAAGTTTTTCTTTGAAGGCCAGGAAGAAATTGGGAGTCCCCAGATTCCAGCGTTTCTCCAGGAGGAACGAGAGCGCTTTGCCTGCGATCTGGTATTGAGTGCTGATGGTGGGCAATGGAGTGAAGATCAGCCCCAGATTCTGGTCGGCTTACGCGGTGGTTGCGGCGTACAGATCGATGTGTATGGGCCAAAGATGGACTTGCATTCGGGCATGTACGGTGGTGTCGTGCAAAACCCGATCCACGCTCTGGTTCAGATTCTCGATTCGATGCGATCAGATGATGGAATGATTACCATTCCAGGTTTTTACGACCAGGTACGACCGTTATCACCCGCTGACCGTGAACGTATTGCTGCGATCCCCTTCTCTGAAGAGAAACTGAAAGCCGCGCTGGGAGTACCAGCTCTCTTTGGTGAAGCCGGTTTTACTCCGCGTGAACGCGAATGGGTACGACCAACGCTTGAGGTGAACGGAATCTGGGGCGGGTTTCAACAAGAAGGGATTAAGACGGTCTTGCCGGCTGAGGCCCACGCCAAGATTACCTGCCGGCTCGTGCCCGACCAGGACCCACAGACTATTCTTGAGCTGTTGCAAGCGCATATCAAGCGTCACACACCGCCTGGGGTGAATGTGACGGTAACCCCGCTTGCGTTTCAGGCCTATCCCTACCTGATCCCCGAAGACGATCCAGGGAACATCGCTGTGCGTGAGGTGTTGATCGAGTTGTATGGCCGTGAGCCGTACTACGTGCGCAGTGGTGGTTCGATCCCGATTTGTACCCTCTTCCAGCGTCAGCTTGGCGCTTATACTAGCAGTTTTGCCTTTGCCCTTGATGATGAGCGTTTCCATGCGCCCGACGAATTCTTCCGTTTGAGCAGCTTCCGCAAAGGACAGGCTGCGTACTGTATGTTGCTCGAACGGTTAGGTCGCTAAGTATAAAGGAGCCAGGTATGCTTGATTACGCTGCTCTCTACCGAAAAGAGCGAACCGTTCAAGAGCTGGTTCGTGATCTCACGGTGGCCGATCTGCGCACCGAGACCGATGAAATGTACGATACAATCGAACGGCTGATTGCCGATTGTTCCGATGCTGATGTGACGTTTCAACCCGTTGATCCAAACGCCCACGATCCATTTGCAACAGACCCCGCTGCGGTCAATCAAGCCTGGACGCTTGCTCACGTGATTGTGCATCTAACAGCCTCGTGTGAGGAGTCGGCTTTTCTGGCAGCCGAAATGGCGCGTGGCGTACCGTTCCACGGCCGTTCTCGGTACGAAGTGCCATGGGAGACGGTGACCTCGATAGCACAGGTACGACAACGGCTGGCTGAAAGTCGGCGGATGTTGCATGCCTCGCTACAGATGTGGCCTGACCATCCGCATCTTGAATATATGGTTGAACCGTGGCCCGGTGCATCACTGGTTGATGCCCGTGGTCGGTATGTTCTGGGTCTCGCTCATGCCTATGACCATCTTGGTCAAATTGCCGAAATTGTACGCCAGGCAAGAGCGGGGAAACGTGAGGAGTGATTGGTTGTCTGCATTCTCGCCTACAGGATACGTATGCTAAACTCGCTGTTCGCATTACGGCGCGCACCTGACAGATCTCCATAGTGCGTGCTAAATATACTCTTTTTGCCTAGAGTAGGGGCGGGTGCTCAACCCGCCCGTCTCGCCGGTATGCTGAATGGAATCATCCCAACAAAATCTGCGCAAAGATAATTTTCAGCACCGTTGCTGTCGGAAAGACCATCGCGTAGCCGATATTTGGTGCTTCGTTACCAACTTGTTCGTTGGCGAAGGCAAGCACCGCTGGCTGGGTTTGTAATCCGGCCAGCATCCCGGTCAGTACGCTAAACGGTATCTTGAGAAGCTTGTAGCCAATGAACAGGGTCAACATAGCGACCGGTATCGTGATAAGTGCTCCGCCTAGAAACAGGAGTAAGCCATTGCCTTGGGTAAGGGTCGTGACGAAACTATAACCGGCACGAGTGCCGACACCGGCAAGGAACATGGTCATTCCAACCTGACGTAATGTAAGATTGGCGCTGTACGGTAGACTCCAGACAATCGGTCCGGTTCGTCCGCGCCAGCCTAGGAAGAGAGCGACAACCAGTGGTCCACCGGCCAATCCCAGTGAAAAGCTCCCACCACCCGGTAGTGGGATTGGGATCAGACCTACCAGCATACCGAGTGCAGTCCCCAGACCGAGCGAAACTACATCGACCTCGGCCAATGAGCGGTACGAGTCGCCGAAGAAGGCACTGACTCGATCCATGTTGTCGCGTTGGGTGACGATGCGTACTCGATCACCCAGTTCGAGGATGGTATCACCGTGGGGTAAAAGCTCAACATCGCCGCGTCGAATGCGGGTAATCACTGCGCCCATGCTTGACGGCAGATGTAGATCACGTAATGGTACGCCAACAACAGCCGGATTTGAGACGAAGATGCGACGAAAGTCAAGTGTGTGGCGGTCGAGTGTCAATTCTGTACTGGTCGGTTCGCCAAGATCAGCGATAACCCGCTCGACCATCACTGGCGAGCCAACAATGTTGATCAGATCGCCAACGTTGAGCTGCGTAGTACCGGTGGCCAGTTCCACCTGACCATCGTGCTGGAGACGGCTGAAGATCACGTTCCAACCCCGTGTTTTGACCAGTTCCGCGATGGTTTGACCCTGGACTGCGGGATTGGTGACCCGAATTGTGCGATTGACCAGGTGATCACCGATGGCGCCAAATTCACGCAGGTGCTGTACTTCCTGCTGTAGATCAATCTGCCAGAGGCGACGGGTCAAGTAGATCGAGAGGATCATGCCTAGTACGCCAACCGGGTAGGCCACCGAATAACCAACTACCGGTTCGGCGCGCAATGTCTCATCGGCGCCGAGACGACTCAGTTGTTCGATCACGGCGGCCAGGGCTGGCGTGTTGGTCAAACTGCCGGCAAAGAGTCCGGCTGTTTGGGCACCGTTCAAGCCGAGCACAATGCGTAAAAGTGCCGCAATACCGGCTGCAACCACAATCAACCCACCGATGAACAGATTATTGCGCAACCCGCGTCGGCGGAACGATGAAACGAAGCCGGGGCCGCTGCTCAGGCCGATGGTGTACACAAAGATAACCAGACCGAGCAAATAAATGATGTCTGGCAGGCGTAAGCGTTGATCGATAGCGCCAAAGGCCAGCCCAACGAAGAGCACGGCTGACACGCCAAGACTAACACCGCCGATCTTGATCCGTCCGATGAGATAGCCAATTGCCGATACGGTAAACAGGAGCAAGAGCGGGTTACTGGCAAGTATGTCGATCATAATGGTTCTTCCTTACCAAGAAGTGTTAACGTTGTCCGCCGTGTATGGTATCATGCAGTTGATAACCAACGGTTAAGAAAGAGGGATCGTATGATTACCGAAGATATGGTTCGGGCTGCACTGAAAAATGTGGTCGATCCGGAGATAGGCCTAGATGTCGTAAATCTTGGTCTGGTGTACCGGATTGATATTCTCGATGACGGGAAGACCGTTGATATTGATATGACCTTGACGACGCCGGCCTGCCCGGCAGGGCCGCAGATTCTCGAACAGGCCCGGCGGGAGGTGATGTCGTTGAAAGAGGTTTATAAAGAGCTTGAGAACGTCAAGATCAATCTGGTCTGGACGCCCTTCTGGAATCCGTCGATGATGTCGGAAGAGGCGCGCGAGGAACTGGGGTTCTTCTAATGTGGTCAACAGGCGGCGAGGGTTGGGCGACCTTCGCCGCCTGTTATTATTGATAGCGCACCATACAATACAAGGGGGTATTGGTATGACAACAATTGCTCCGCCCGCTATGCCTGCGTACACCGAAGAAGATCATCTGGTTTGGGCAACGCTCTGTGCGAGCCAGGTTCCCCGGCTTGAGCGGTACGCCTGCCGCCTCTTCCGCGAAGGATTTCGGAAGTTGAACCTTGATCTCCAGCGTCTCCCCGATCCGGTACAGGTAAGCGAACGTCTGGCAGCAATGACCGGCTGGACGTTGTGCGATGCGCAAAATGAGTATCTCAACCCTACTGAATGGTTTGAGCACATCGCCGAACGGCGCTTCCCGGTGACCAACTATATTCGACGCATGGACGAGCTTGATTTTACGCCGCTGCCCGATCTCTTTCACGAGTACATTGGTCATCTGGCATTTTTTACCGATCAGCGCTTTGCCGATATTGCCCAGGCTTTTGGGCCTCTTTATTTTGCCGGTGACGAGCGGCAACGTCTGGAAATAGCCCGTCTCTGGTGGTACAGCATCGAATTTGGGCTGATTCGAGAAGATGGTGGGTTAAAGGCTTTTGGCGCCGGTCTTCTGTCGTCGATTGGTGAACTCGATCATGCCTTTGCACCGGATACGCCGCGTGTGCCGTTTGATATTCGGCGGGTTGCAAATACGCCCGGAGCTGCCTATTCGATGCACGAAACCTATTTCATTCTGGAAGACCTGGAGCACGTTGCTGCGATCCTACGTGATTATGCCGCCATGGAGGGCTTGCCAGCGGTACAGATTTGAAAATAACTGCTGGTCTTTTCTGCGAGGTGGTAGTTTCCCCGACTGAATCCATCGTGTTTGTCACTCTCTTCCACCTGTGTCTCGGTGGTTATCTTGTACCACTGAGACACAGAGCGTGCTGAGACCAAATCGTGATCGGTCGCAGGAAGAAACATGTTAATTCCCTGTCTGGAACTGCCAGGTATAGCTAAATGGCTGCCCCGCGTATGATCCGTTCACCGTCACCTCGATCAGACTGCTAGGAGGCAGAGCTACCGTTGGGGTAATGACGACCCCTTTATGTCCGACTGGTAATGAGGTTGAAACGCTGTGGGCGATGCTACTGCCACCGACAACCTGCAGTGTGGTACTACTAACTACCGGTGTATCGCCGAAATAGCGCCATTGCAGTGTTATCGGGTACTGAGTTGGCGGAACATCGGTCTGATTGATGCCGGGATAGCGTACCGGCCAGTTCGGATAGCTGGCGCCATCATTAAAGTAAGATAGTACATCTAATGCGGCTGCACTTCTTGCGCCGTTTGCAGTCGTGTAGAAGCCGAAGCCAAAGGTGGGTGTTGTTGCGTAGAGCAGCCAGAGCCGGTGACCAACCGAGCGCATCCAACTGTCAATGGCATCGGCGGGTGTCCAGCCATTACCCCAGCCGAGCCAGGCGTTGCCCTTTTGGGCGCAGATTTGTCCTGCCGGTGAGGCGTAGGGTAAGCTAGAGTTTTGATTGTGGGTGAGATGGTTGTTCTCGGCCATGTAGCGGGCATGTTCAAAACAATTACTGTTCATTATCGCCTGTTCACTAACAGGCGGCACGCCGGCGCGTAGTCGGTAACCGTTTACCCGTTCAAGCCAGTTGGTAGAGAGCGGCGGCAGGCTCTTTGTCACCAGCGGGATGAAGACGGTGCTGGTTGTAACATTCGACTGTGAGAAGGTGTTTGCCGGCAGTTTGGCGAGTACAAGAGCAACGGCAATGTACAGAAAGAGTTGTTGAAAGCGATACATCGAGAGCCTCTTCGTTTAGGCATTTCTCGCCCACGACGCTTATACGTTTAGGATAAGTGATCCTCCTTTCTCCTGACAATAGCCCTATTGGGCTATTGTGTGCTAGTGCAATTCGGTACCAGACAACTCGTCATTGCCTTCTCTGCCAGCCTGTGCTACGATGAGCCAGAAACATTCATAACAGAGCACGGAGCTTATTATGAGTAGCGCCGATGTACCGATCACATCGGTTGAACAACCAGAGCGTGCAGGCAAGTCGCGAGCCGGACAAAAAGCAGCAGTCGTGGTTTTCGTTACTGATGAACGTCCGTCAGCCGTTGCTATAGCCGATTATCTGCGCGCAGAGTCGCCATTGTTACCCCATTTCTATCTTGCTCGTGATGGTGCCTTATCGCAACTATTGACGATCAATCGCGCCGGTGATGGATTGGGACGGGCTATCTGGCGAGGACGGATGCGGAATCTCAATCGGATTGCTGTGATTGTAAGTGTGGAAGCTCCTAACGTTACTGACCTGAGTGAAGTGCAAGCAAGTGTGTTGGCCGATTGGTTACCGGCTCTGGTTGCACAATCTCACCTTTCACTCGCCGATGTATGTACGGTTGTATCTGATGCTACAGGGCGGAGGCGTCTCCAGCAGTATCTCCCACCTGCGCCGCCGGTTTGGTCGGTCACCGGTGATGTGGTATTAGGGAGCGGTACTCGTTCACCAGAGCAAGAGTTGTGGGTCGGCCTGGCGACAATTACCTGGCGTCAGCGGGGTGCACAGTTACGTCTCAATCAGGCCTTCTCGCTCTATTGGGGAAAATTCGACATTGGTGCGCCGCTAGCTCCTAATGAACCGCCGCCAGTAGTAGTTGATGGTAAGAGTTACAACTTTCAAGTCTTTGCCCGTGACACAATTTTCAACGAAGGAACGCAATACGCTGTGGTGCAATCGTTAGCCGGTTTGCTCGGTCCCGACATGGGCGCCATTCCAACCGGTGGTGTTAGTCGGGCACTTATCGAGGCCGGTTATCGCAGTGCGTTAAAGACCAGTGCGACTCGTTCACCTCTTGAAGGCAAAACCGAGTTTCGTGCTGATTGGCGGTTTCACTTTGTGGCGCTTCAGGCGAAATTAGGGCCGGCCCTCAGTGGGAATTATATGACTGCGGATCGATCTTTTGCCGTACAGGTTTTTGCCGGTGACACGCTCTATACGCCGATGAGTAAGCAGGCGGGTTGTTTCTTTCTCAGTCTGACCGATCCGTCCAGTCCACAATATGCCCAAATTTGGGCCGAAACGTACAAAGTAACCGGAGTGCCGTATGATTCTACCAATCCGTTTCACCAACGGGCGTTAGAACTGAAGTTAGGGACACCGTTAAGTGGAGTGATACGCGAAACGATCAACGGGCAATCGTTTGATGTCCAGGTCTTTGCTTACGATACGCTCTACCGTGGTTCAGATGGTGTTATTCGCCGAATGAGTGATTTACCGCGTCCAGCAGAGGTACAGGCCTGGCAGCCCAAAGCGCCGACACCACTGGTACCACCGACGCCACCGGTATCACCACCTGTACCGGAACCACCTGCCGGACCTGTACAACCGCCTACAGTGAACATTCTCAATGCGCCAGAGGTGGTAAGGGCAGGTGCGCCACGGCGTGATCCCAACTGGCCGCCTAAGCCCGACTTCAATATCCTGACCGACCGTAACGGTCAGCGCGAGCGTGTGTTAGGCAACATTGAATGGGTACGTAAGAGCGGTGATGATATTATCATCACCAACGATTGGGTTGAACGGCATCTTATTGAAGTGACCATTCCACAAATGGCCCGGTTTCGGAATACCAATGGCGGGCGGATCAAGTTTCATCGTCTGGCAGCCGATCAATTGCGCCGATTGTGGCAGGCCTGGGAAGATGCCGGGTTGTTGCACCTTGTACTAACCTTCGATGGTGCATGGTGGCCGCGAACGATCCGTAGCAACCCGACTACCTTGAGTAATCATGCCTACGGAACGGCGTTCGATATCAATGCGCAGTGGAATGGCTTTTACAAACCGGCAGCTCTGGTTGGTGATCGTGGTTCGGTGCGTGAGCTAGTACCAATCGCGAATGCACTTGGCTTCTTCTGGGGAGGTCACTGGAACTACGATGGTAAAGGCGCCAGTGATGGTATGCATTTTGAATGGGCAGTTGCCCGCTAGGCAAAGGAGCAAGCAATGCAACTACACGGGCTAAATGCGCTGGTGACTGGTGGGGCTTCTGGTCTGGGTGCGGCGACGGCTGAGCGACTGGCCGGTGCCGGGGCGCGGGTGACCATTGCCGATCTGAATGAAGGTGCTGGTGAAGAGCTAGCAGCCCGGATCGGAGGGCTGTTTGTGCGCACCGATGTTACCGATCCGGCGCAGTGTGCAGCAGCCGTAACCAGGGCTGCCGCGAATGGTGAACTACATGTATTAGTCTGTTGTGCCGGTATCGTTCTGGCCGAACGAATCCTGGGCCGTGACGGCGTGCACGATCCGGCGCGCTTCAAGCGTGTCGTTGAAGTCAATCTGATCGGCACCTTCTACATGATGCTCTATGCAGCACAGGTCATGAGTCAAAACCAACCCAACTCCGAAGGCGAACGTGGGGTTATAATCAATACGGCATCGATAGCTGCGTTTGAAGGCCAAATCGGTCAGGTTGCTTATGCCGCCTCAAAAGCTGGTGTCGTTGGGATGACGTTACCGGCAGCCCGCGAACTGGCTCGCTTTGGGATACGGGTGATGACTATTGCGCCGGGTATCTTTGATACCGCAATGATGGCTAGTCTACCGGCAGCGGCCCGTGAGTCGCTCGGTGCGCAGGTACCATTTCCGTCGCGATTGGGGCGTCCTGCTGAGTATGCAGCGTTAGTCCAGCACATCATTGAAAATCCGATGCTAAACGGTGAAGTGATTCGGCTCGATGGCGCTATCCGAATGGCGCCGAAATAAGGGAGGCAGCACATGCAAATTTATCTCGATACGGCCAACCTCGCCGAGATTCGCGAGGCCGCCAGTTGGGGTATTCTGAGCGGAGTAACAACGAATCCGACACTGATTGCCCGCGAAGGGGGAGTTGATTTCAAAACGATTATCACCGAAATTGCCGAGCTGGTTGATGGCCCGATCAGCGCCGAGACCATCTCGCTCGATGCCGAGGGAATGGTGCGCGAGGGATTAGAGTATGCTGCATGGCATCCGAACGTTATCATCAAAGTGCCGAGTACAACCGAGGGATTACGAGCAGTAAGCCAACTGGCTAAGCACGGCATTCGTTGCAATGTAACGCTCTGTTTCAACGCTGTGCAGGCATTGCTGGCGGCACGGGCCGGTGCGTTCATCATTAGCCCCTTCGTTGGGCGTGTTGATGATACCGGTGTTGATGGAATGGCCTTGATTCGCGAGATTGCCGGTATCTATCGCCAGGATAGCGAAATCAAAACCAAGATTCTGGCGGCATCTATCCGTCATCCGCGCCATATTGTTGAGGCGGCATTGGCCGGTGCTGATATTGCGACCTGCCCGTTCAAGGTGCTTCAGCAGGCAATGCGCCATCCATTGACCGATCGCGGTATTGAGCAGTTCCTGGCCGATTGGCAATCGCGAATGCGTTCCTGAGCCGAGATTATGCGAGATCAACCACTCATGCTCGGTTTGATCGGCGCTAGCGGTACTGGGAAGACAACGCTGACGCAGGGGATTGTGCGTCTGCTGGGTGCGCAAGGCGTTACGCCGATCAATCTCGATGATTACCTGCGCTATAGCCGTGCAGAGCGTGCGGTACGTGGTTTAACCGATGCCGATCCGAGGGCTACCGATCTGGATCGCATGGCCGCCGACCTGGCAGCGTTGCGAGCCGGTCAAACTATCGAAAAACCGATCTACAACCATAAGACCGGAGTTCCACAGGGCAGTGAACGGGTTGCTCCGACCGGACTGGTTATTGCTTACGGTGCGTTAACTTTGACCCCACCGGTGCAGCCCGATCTGTTCGACCTTACTGTCTACTTTGATCCCGATCCCGAACTGTACCGTCGTTGGCGCGAAGAACGTGATGTGCGTCAACGGGGGTACACCCCTGAAGAAGTGCGGATGGCGTGGCCGGCGCGTGAACGCGACATCCAGCGTTACATCGTTGTCCAACGACCGTTAGCCGATGTCGTTTTACGCTTTCTGCCAGGTGAAGTGGGGTACGACCTGCAAATGTGGTTGCGCCGGCGGGCGCTGGCGTTTGATGTCATCAACGCTCTTGCCGATGCGGGTCAGGGGGTAGCCGTGCAGATCCAATCGGTGGCTGCTGACGATGATGGTTTACCGGCCAACGTGATTAACGCAACGTCAGACCCGGCTCTTGATCGGCTGAGTGAAGGATTACGATCACGGCTGCCGGTATCTGGACAGGTGAGCACAGGTGAAATGGTTCAGGGGACGCATCCCACGCTGACATTTGCTCAAACCTTGATTGCCACGTTGCTCTTGCAAAGAGGGTAAGCGACATTGATGTAGTTCCTCATAGACATCGGCCATTGATGGTAGGGGCACGGCGACGCTGTGCCCCTACTTATGGTGGCGCCCGACCTGACTGCGTTCATCACGCGCTCAACTGCGATTGCATCGAAATCATCTGGTACAATCCCTTCGGCAGCGACTCAAAAGCTGAAAAAATTCGGTGAAGGTATCATCATGGATTGGATTTCTGCATCAGTAAGTGACTCGCGAAGGTTCATGCAAACTCTATGGCTGCTGACGATTATCGGGTTAATCATCCGGGTAGCCGCAGTGTTTGTCCTAAACGACTACCATGATCCGTTGACGGCTGAGTATGGCATTGTAGCAAAGAATATCGTTGCCGGTAAGGGTTTTGTGGGAGGCGGCTGGCTTGGGCCAGAGATGCCAACCGCACTGAATACGCCGGTGTATCCATTATTTCTGGCAGCCTGGTTGTGGGTGGGGGTGCCCTTGCCGTTTCTTGGTGTCGAGCTATGCCAGGCCCTGCTTTCGGCGTTGCTTATCTACCTCACCGGCAGGATTGCATCGCATTGGATTGACACAACAACCGGTTTATTGTCTGGTCTGATGGTAACCTTCTACCCTCCACTTATCTATTTCTGTAAGCAGATTTCTCCGGCGATTTTTACAACATTTTTTACAATTTTTTCCTTGTTTGTGTTATTACACTTCTTTCAACGGCCCACCTGGCGCCGCGCCATATTTTTGGGGGTGGTCTGGGGTATTTCCTGCCTGGTTGAACCTATTTTGCTGTATGGCTTATCAGGTGCGGCGTTCCTCATCGGAATGAATCAAGGTGATAGGATCAAGATTATCCAAAAGCTGGCTGTTACACTATTGATTGGCCTGTTGGTGTTGTTGCCCTGGACGATCAGAAATTATCTGGTGTTTCAGCAGGTTGTGTTGCTCAAGACCTCATTTGATCTGAACTTTTGGCTGGGTAACAATCCGCACGCCACCGGCTTTTTGTACACGGCTTCGGGTGAGCCAATGCAAAACACGCTTCCGGCAAGCACGCTTGAGTATTTAAGCTCACTCAACGAAGCGGAACGCTATGCGGTGCTGCGGTATGAGGCGCTACAATGGATTGCAGCAAATCCTCTGCAATTTTTAAAGCTGACGATGATGCGCATAGTGTACCTCTGGGTTATTTCTCCTACCTATTTGATAACCGATCAGAACATTGTTGAGCCACGCTACTTTTATATGTTTAGAAGTATTATTCAGATTGTGTTGCTGTTGTTGGCATTTCTGGGTAGTGTATTGGTGTATCGAAAGTACAGACAATTTTTTGTGTTAAGTGTCTGGTGGCTTGCTGCGTTTACGGCACCATACGCGATTTCGGTAGCCGGCAATACACGCTATCGTCTGCCGGTAGAGCCGATTCTGTTGATGCTCGCCGGTGTTTGCGTTAGTAAACTGATCGAGGTATCGCAACAGAAAAGGGCATCGGCAGGGATATAGTCAAACGACGCTGACTGCAACGTCTGGTGTGATGGCAACCTTCATGCTCTTGACTTCACTGCAAAAGGTGCTCTTCTCACCACAGAGACCACGGAGATCACAGAGACTAACGATAATGTTATCTTTCATTGCACAGAGGGTTGTGAACATTTTTCTTCCGTGCGCCCAATGGTCAAAAATGATCCTTATTCTTCATAAATCTTAGACGCTCTGTGTGCTCTGTGTGCTCCGTAGTGAGTTTTTGCAGTGGACTCTGATCTTATGACGAGAATCGCTCATCTGGTACGTATACTGCTACCTCCGCTGATATACCTTGTGCTGGCAATTATTTTCACCTGGCCCCTATCTACCCACCTGACGACAGCGCTGGGAAGTGGACTTGATCCATTGTTGCAAACGTGGGTGCTGGCCTGGAATGCGCGGGCGTTTGTCACCGATCCGCGAACTATTTGGGACGCGCCGATCTTCTTTCCTTATCCTGAAACGCTGGCGTATAGTGACCATCATCTTCTGCTGACAGTTGTTGCGTTACCGTTGATACTCCTCGGCGGTCCTGTCTTGGCATACAATTTGCTCGTATTAGCCAGTTATGTCCTTACAGGGTGGGCTGTGTATCTGCTGGCAAGCGATATGCTAGTACGCGCACACGATAGGTGGATTCGTACCTTTAGCTCCTTCGCTGCTGGTGCGCTGTTTGCATTTGGTACGTACCGCATGGCACATTTTGTTCATCTACAATTGCTACAGACAGCCTGGCTGCCACTGGCTCTTCTATTTCTGCGCAGGTTTTTGCACGACACGGAAACAGGGAAACGACGCTGGCGATATGCGGTACTGTTTGGTCTCTTCACAGGTATTCAGTGTATAACTGCGCTCTACTACGCATATTTTACTGCCCTGACAATTGGACTGTATGTTGTCATTTGGTTATTGAGAACTTTGTCTCGTCGGCAAAGACTCAACTTCTGGCAAAACATTGGCGGGCTATCGTTTGGTGGTATACTTGCCGCGCTTATCACGATACCGGTGACGCTGCCGTACATTCATGTGTACGAGTATCTGGGAATCGTCCGATCGCTACGCGAACTTGATAACTGGTCAGCACCACTTCAGTCATTCTTGGCCGTTGTACCGACAAACTGGTTGTATGGCGGAAGAGAGTCCTGGTTTACTGCTAGTGGTGGTGAGTTTGCGTTATTTCCAGGTTTTGTCACTGCCATACTTGCGATAACAGTTCTGACCCTGATAGTTTGGCGGCGATTCAGAGACCGGAAGCAACCCAGCGATACGCTGATCGGCTTGTCAGAGGTTAGCTTCCTGGCATTACTGGCTATATGTGCATTTGTATTATCACTGGGTGTTGGGATTCGTCTGGAGCGTGGTAGTGCAGCATTATCAATCCCAATGCCATATGCATGCTTCTACGAACATATCCCCGGTTTTGGCGCTTTGCGCGTTCCGGCGCGCTGGGCAATGTTAACGCATCTGGCACTGGTCTTACTTGCTAGTGTGACTCTCGTTTACCTGGGTCAATGGCTTTGCTCGAGAATAGACCGTCGTCTATCGTGGATCATTCTAGCAACGATTGGCATATGTGCTCTTATCGAGCATGCATCTTTTCCATTGCCACTTGCATCTGTTCCTGACCCAAAACCGGTGTATGTCTGGCTTGGTACTCAGCGCGATCTGCATGCCCTAATTGAGTTGCCGGTTGGTTCTACACCACGCGGTGCCGAGCTGGAACGTATTACTACACGTCAGTTTCACCAGATACATCACTGGAAACCACTCGCTGTTGGATACAGTGGTATTATTCCATTTGGTACGACTGATGTGATGCGTCGCATTCAGCGTTTGCCCGATGATGATACCCTGCGTTACCTGGCTCTGCTCGGTATCGACACATTGATTATCCATCGCGATGAATATGAACCTGAAAAACTGGCGTCTCTGAAGGCATGGGCTGATACTACTCCACTGCTGAGTCGTCGTGCGGAAGTGGGTGACGCATTGGTATACGTAATCAATCCGCAGGCTCTACCACCGTTACCTGCTGCGAACAATGCATCGATATTCATATCAGCAGATGAACGGGTGCCGGGGGTATTGGCGCTAGGCCTCGTTCAACGCTGGAAAGCGGAAGGTGCTTCCTTGTATGGTTTTGAACGAACGCGCTACTATCCGGCGCTGCGCCAGCCCCAACCCGGACAGGTGTTCGATTACGGATTGCTTGCTGCCGATGAGAATCCACTGCGTTACGGTTTTGATGCGGAAAATCTGCTCTGGCAATCGAACGGCCTGGCTCTCTATCGTCGCGATTCACGACTGCTTGCTGCCATTGATCTGGCTCAGCCGGTTGCAGGACAGTTTCATTCGCAGTATCCCTCTCGTTTAAGTTTGGTGGTCGAAGCAGATCGGGTGCGTGTCAATGAGAATGTTTTTATGCTAGACGAACCCCTGTCTGCTGCTTTCATTGAGTTAGATACTGCCAGTCTGGTAACGCAAACTTTGGTGATTGATGGTAGAGCGTACACGGTTCCACCAGGCACCATTACGCTTACCGCACCGATCTCGATGAACCGCGAGACGATCATCATCGGTCAGACTGATCGAATGAGCATTCAGCAACTTCGAGTACTGAACGCTCCGCGCATGTCTGTTACCTTACCAGAAGGATTGCTGGCGATTGCTGCTGACTGTCGTTTTGATGGGACGCAATTGTCAGTCACTGTGCACATCGGTGGATCAGGTGCGCTAGAATTGGAGGTACGCGGTGCATCAGCCCGTGACGATAAGCCTATTTTGCTTCTCAAAGGTGTACCGCTAACAACAACGTCTAATGTTAGTAGTATCACCTTCAGTGTTGATCTATTTAATCCTGGCGAACCATGGATAACCAACCGCGAGCCTCCAGAAGATGGACGCTATATCGTGTATTTGCGAGCTATGGGGCGCTCTGGTACTGCGGTACCGATTGCAACATTTTCGATCCGTAATGGAGCAATCCGTGATGCACGGTCTGTTCCTCTCCCCCTTCGTGCCTTGCGTTAGATTATTGAATTCACTGCAAAAAGGTGATCTTCTCACCACAGAGACCACGGAGATCACAGAGACTAAAGATAATTTTATCTTTCATTGAACATAAGGTTGTGAAATTTTTCTTCCATGCACCCAATGGCCAAAAACTATCCTTTTATTTATAAACCTTACACGCTCTGTGTGCTCTGTGTGCTCCGTAGTGAGTTTTTGTAGTGGACTCATTATTGAAAATGTATTGCTGAATCAGGTATCATCGCAGATCGGTGAGACAATTACAACACCGATCCGACGCTCAGGATACGCCTGAATCTCGTTTTACAGAGCGAGTTTGAAAGAGCTTCTATCTTTATTGTTGTCCTCACCAAAAAACCCTGATGTAAAGCAACAATGAACACCTAATGCTGTTGTTCACGTGCCAGGTAATACGTCATACTTTGCAGTACAGCCACCGGATCAATATAGCGCACCCAAACATCCTCGGGCACCTGTAGGATCATCGGCGCATAGCTAAGGATTGCACGCACGCCAGCCTCAACCAGGACATCGGCAACTCGTTGGGCTTGTGCTGCCGGGACTGCAATGATAGCCATTCTAATCTGTTTTTCGGCTATTACCCGTCGTGCATGCGCGAAATCCTGGATGGTCAGGTCGCCGATCTTTTGTCCGATCTTAGCCGGATCGGTATCAAACAGAGCGACAATCTCGATCCCTTCGGTGCGAAAACCTTCGTACCGAGCAATGGCTTGCCCGAGTAGGCCGATGCCAACTAGGGCTACCGGCCAGTGTTGGTTGATGCCGAGGATACGTTCAATATGTTGGAGGAGCTTCTCGACATCGTAGCCGATACCCTGCTTGCCAAACTCACCGAAATACGAAAGGTCTTTGCGGATCTGTGCCGCAGTCACGTTGATCCGCTCGCCAAGCTCTTGCGAAGACACGGAATGCACCCCCTCCTCGAGCAGGTAGCGCAGACTCCGTGCATAGAGGGGTAGGCGTCGAATGACTACATCAGGTGGTAATTCTGAGCGCTCCACACAAGTCCTCCGTTGGATCAGGTAGAGTATGTGAAGTGTAGCACGAGCTTACCAGTTCTGCAAGAGTTTTTTATTGATAGTGCTTTTCAGTGTTCTCAAACAGAGCAACGATCCTGGGTGCGCGGGCCTCCGGCCCGCATTCTGCAATATACGGCGCAATTTC
>JAGHYT010000079.1:0-21055 GCA_017743535.1 Chloroflexus sp. | reverse complement strand
CGCAGCGCCGATCCTACTGGCGGCTCACCGCTGGGAACCTAGGTCCATGCACCCTACCACAAAGGTGACAGAATGAAATCTGTCACCCTTTATCATCGCGGCGTGGAGCAGTGGCGGCTCGTCGGGCTCATAACCCGAAGGTCGCAGGTTCGAATCCTGCCGCCGCTACCAAATTGTGATACCCGTAGGTGCATACCTACGGGTATTCTATTTTTAGCTTAGCTCTGAAACATGTTTCGCTTGCCTGAGAGAGCGAACCTTTGGTATGCATCCTGTTGTGAGCGGCTAGTAATCCATGCCTTATCGGCACGTCTTTTGTGCAAGTTCGGGAACCTGTCCCTACCACTTACTCTTATATCACTGGAGCTTTTCAACGTTTTCACCCTACCAAGCAATGGGATGAAGGTAAGGATGGAGAGGAGTGAGGAGAGAGGGTATGGAGAGATTCTTAACCTATTCGCAACATGTGAAGATGTGCGCTGCTTCCCGTTCTGACGAACGTCTACGGTTAACCCCGGTTGTCTTGCCAATCATACCCGTTACCCGTGGTTGGGGGAGGGGGCAGCCACCCTTCCCAACCATTTCTCTCTACTCTTCTCCGTCATCACTACCGGGTAGGGAAAGAACTCTGAAAATCCCTATATGCAAAGAGTGGTCAAACAGGAACTCATCACCGAACCTGAACGATAAAGCTGGGGTAAACGAGCGTCACCCGCCTTACCTGTCACGCACAATACATATCCTGCAAGAACCAGAGGAGACTTTCAGCTCTAGTATGATGTTGTGCGAGAGGTTGTTTGGATGCAACTAATTATACTAATGATACCGTTATTTATCGTTGCTGCCGACTATGGGCGGTTCATTAGTATCCACATAACCTGCATCTCGATCATTATACTCTGGTTTTTACGACGATCACCTACCATAACTCATATAGAAAATGATCAAACGCTGATCATCTGGGGCGGGGTCGTGCTATTTCTTACTAATTGGAAACTGCCGATGTGGCTTTTGTTTGCGACATTTCAAAATGCTTTTCCGCTCATTAGTCAATTGTTGGTTCAGCACTAATTGAAGCGCTCACTGAAAACAAGATCCATCACGAGTACCTGTGTCAATTGAGAGTTCTTCCTTGGATTTGGCAGGATAAGAATGCCCGGCTTTTTTCAGCGCCGGGTAGGTTGGAGATCGATTAATGGCACGAATCTGTTACACGGTCTCCCATCGCACCTCTATGCGCTGCGCAGAAAACTGGGAACTCATTCCGCACTCCACGGAAAGATACGTTGATGGGAAGTCGCGTCTGCCTGCAATGAGTGGGCGGGCAGCGTACCCGCCTCGCCAGTTACAGTTGGCACTGTGGAGAAACAACATTTTTCTGGGAACGGACACTGTTGGAATAGAGTACCGTTCCCGACCCATCGTCGTCACCTAGCTACGGCATCAATACCGCTCGAACACCGGCTCAACTACATCGATAGCCCGATCAAACTCCTCACTCCCCGTCGTAACCCCTACTTCACGCGCCAAATTCTCATCCCGTACCACTTCTAGCGTGACACGGGGCAGCTCATCGGCAACCGCTTTCACCGCTGCCAGAATTGGGCGCGTGGTCGTGGCGGAACGCAAGGCCGTCCCTTCAACGACAAACAGCGTATCGCCTTGCTCATTCCGAAAGATTAATCGCTGCACGCCCGGTTCCACGATCAGTTCGCGCACACGAGCAAGCAAGCGCCAGCCATGAACGACCTCTATTGTGATGTCCATGGTTCCCTCCTGCGCCGTGCTGGCGCTCTGTAGTAACAATACTCTCCGCTATGATACAGTGTAATCCCAGAATAGTGAGTTGTGAGAAAGAGACTCTTTACTTTGAGTATTGAAATTTTAATTATCAATATTTTATATTCTTATCATTCTTGGGAAGTATTAATTCTTCCTAAACGGGTTCCGAACTCGTCCAGTGTGATGATGCTTCTCCTCTCGTCGAGCGAGGAGTTGGGAGTCAGGCGAGGTGTTGTTCAGGAACGCTTTTCCAGCCCAGTGCTTAACCTCGTTCATTGCCTCTCCTCAAATATGGGTTTTCAGAGTTCTCAGCTTTGGGTCACCTTCGATAACCGGACGATGTAAAAGTGGGGTGATCCCGATAAACATCATGCAACTGCTCACGATGATCCGCGACCTCCACGGTTTTCTTGGGAGCGTGGGCTGCTGGCCCGCATTGGGCGATCGTCGCCCATCGGTTGGTACATCAGCACATTATCACCCCTAGGCTCCGCCAGCGGGGGCACCCTCCCTGCAATGCGGTGACAGACCACGATCGGCAATCGGGCGGGCAGCATACCGTCGTGACAGGAAGCTGCACATCTCCTATGCACTGTGGAGAGGTCGGGAACCCGCTGTTTCTGCTCTCGTTTCTCTTTCCTCTCCTCTCTCTTCACCTCTGCTGAGAAGGACGAAAACTCCAAAAACCCCTGCTCTGCAAAAGAAACGTTTGACACTACTCCTATCAACAGCGTATAATGAGCGTGGATTCGTTGTCTTGCACGCAATGGGAGCTGGCAAGCAGCATGAAACGCTCGCAACGGTCGCAACATCTCTTTATTGCAGCATGCGCTACCCTTTTAATAATGCTTCTTGCCTTGCAACAGTTTCCGGTAGTTGCTGCCCCAGAAACGCAAGTTATTGATTTTGTATGGTCACCAACCTCAGTAAATGTAACCGCGCAGGCAGGCCAGATATCTGTTGCTGTCAATGCCACACTTCAAAATCAGGGGGCAGCGGATAATTTTGGTATCTCCGCCACAATGCCAGCCGGATGGTCACCGATAACGATTTCACCTGGGCAACCGGTTCCTATTGCGGCGAATGCGTCAAAGAGCTTTACCTTCTTCTTTGACGTTCCGTCTACCACCACACCTGGCACCTATATCATTGATATATTCGGATTCCGCACCAGTGTGCCGAGTGTGACAGCGCTCTTCAGAATTATTGTGCAGGTCGTTCAGCCCTCACCAACCCCAACTGCATCGCCGGTCCCGCCAACCCCAACACCGGCGTTCATCTGTAGTGATGGCTTTGAACCGGATAACTTCCCCGCCCAGGCGAAACGCATTGATGTTCAGATTCCGCAAGAACACGTGATCTGTCCGACTGGCGACGAAGACTGGCTCTACTTTGGTGGCGTAGCCGGGAAAGTCTACACCATCGATGTACCGTTGATGCGACCGGGCATCGATCTATCACTAGAGTTGCTCGATAGCAAGCTTAACCGAGTTGCCTTCAACGATGATTTCTACAATCGTGATCCGGCTAATCCGAACCCTGGTGATACACGACCACGTATTACAGTACGTATTCCGGCTGACGACAGCTACTACATTAGAGTGCGTGATACTGCCGGTAGAGGCGGGATTGATTATTCGTATGTGATTGTATTGCTCGACGAGAGTACCGGGCCGACTCCGGCAACGGTTGAGTCTGTCTGTCTGGATATCTTTGAACCAGATGGTCTCCCTGAGCAAGCTCGCTTAATTACTTCAAATGAAATCCAGGAGAACCGCCGCCTGTGTCCCAGTGGTGATGCCGACTGGGTCACGTTCTTCGCCAAAAGTGGGAAACGGTACGTCATTTACACCGATACCCGGCGCTATCGCGGTTCTAATACAGTGAACGGTGATACCCAGGCTGGAGCTGACACCGTGCTCGTTCTAACTGACCGCGATGGGGTCAGCATCCTAGATATTAACGATGACATTCCAGGCGGTAATACGCTCGACTCACAAATTGAGTTTACTCCTAACGTCGATGGTTTCTACTTTGTGCAGGTGAAGAACGTGGGTGACATCGGTAACCAGTTTATTCGCTACGACCTAGTTCTCTTGCTCTGTCTGCCCGGCCAGACCGACTGTAAACGTCCAGCATCGCCACTCCCCGGCTTGCCAGAAAATCCGCTGACACCACCAGCAACCTCAACACCGATTAGAGCACCGTGGGTTACTAATCCAACGAATACTCCATTACCACCGACACCGACGCCAACGCCAACGCCGTAGAGGTAGTGACAAAACAATGCCGGTTAGAATCACAAATGGCACCGGCTTACTAACAGAGTTGTCTGAACAGATTGGGCCAAGGAGCGCAACCTCGGCGGCAGAAGCAGTTGCTGCCGCGCAAATCAATGCCCGCCTGCGTCAGGTGGGCTTTAGTGTTGACACCAGATCGCTGTCTACAATTAATCGACCAGGGGTTCGACTCGTACCGATAGCGATCTTCCTGATGGTAACTGCAATGCTGGCTACCTGGCAACCACCAATCGGTCTGATCCTAAGCCTGTGGTTGATGGGGTTGTTGCTGGTTGACGGTCTGTATGCGCCATTGCCGGTATGGCAACGGCGGCATACTAGTCAACATATCATTGCGGCACGCCCGATCGTAGAAGCAACGACTCAGGCGCCGCGCCTGCCCCGCTATCGCTTTGTGATCCTGGCACCGCTCGATACACCACTGGTCTGGCGCGGGCTGAACATCCTGATTGCGCCAACCCGTGCAGGATTGATTGCGCGACTATTGATAAGTTGTTTGCCGATCGTGGTTGCGTGCGCGACAATGGTGGGTTCGGAGTGGCGCTGGCTCTTGAGCGTTGGCGCCCTTTGCGGTTGCATGGGCTTGCTCTGGGCAGCCTGGAACCGACCGCCACTAGCACAACCTGATGGCGGGCTGGCGGCGCTGGCTACCCTGGTGCGGATCGGTCAACAGCTCCCCGAAACTCATCACGTTGAGGTATGGGCCATTGCAGTTGGGGCTGCCTACTGTGATCCGTATGGGATCCAGGCCTTGCTTGATCGCTACCCGTTTGATCCGACGAATACCCTGGTGGTTGGGTTAGGTTCCCTCGCTGGTGATCAACTCATCGTGATCAGTCGCAGTGGTCTCCTTCACCAGGAACGTGCCGATCCGGTTCTCTACCAACTGGCAATGATGGCCGACCGCAATGACCCGCTCATTGATCTAGAGCCACGCACTCAAGCAAGTTATGACAGCATTCTATCACCGTTACGGCGACGTGGTTTCCGCACCTTGAGCATCCAGGCTGTATCGCAAGGGCCGTCGGTGATCGAGCCAATGGTGATTGAGCGTACAACCCGATTGATTATCGCAATTGTGCAAGCCCTCGATACAGAGCAGTACGATGATTTACCTGTTCTACGGTCCTAATGAGCTAGCGCGGAGCGAGGAGATTGCCAGACTCCGCGCCCGGATACCGGCAGAGGTAGCCGACCTCAACATAAGTGTGCTCGATGGTCGAAAGCTGACCATCGAGCACCTGGTGGCTGCGTGCGAAGCGCACCCCTTTCTGGCCGAACGACGGCTGGTAATCGTCTACGATGCATTAAAGCACAGTAAAGCTGGAAAAGCGCGCGAAGAGCTGCGTGATTACTGCGCACGGGTACCGGCAACCTGTGATCTGGTGTTCGTTGAGCAAGAAGAGATTGATCGCCGTCATCTCCTCTTTACCTATCTCAGCAAGCACGGTGTTGTTCGCGAATTTCCCTTGCTCAGTGGTAAAGAACTTCTGCGCTGGATTGAGCAGCGGGCACGGCTGCTGAACGTAGGTATTACCTCTGTAGCTGCACAACGGCTCGTCGATTTGGCAGGAAATGATAGTCGCCTGTTGGTCAATGAGCTGACCAAGCTGGCCAACTACGTTGGCCGCAATGGAACGATCGATCAAAGTGCTGTCGAACGACTGGTTGCCGATCAACAAGAGCAAAACCTCTTTGCCTTTATTGATGAATTGAGTGCGCGACGGCTGGCCTCAGCGCTCCGTAGTGCACGGGCGCTGATTGAAGATGGTGAAGCACCTCAGTATGTACTATTCATGCTGGCCCGCCAGCTTCGTATTCTCTTACACGTCAGGCACTTGATCGGGCAACGCCGTAAGCCTGAAGAGATTGCCAGCGAACTTAATCTGAAACCATTTGTGGCACGAAAGACAGCCGAACAGGCCCGTCACTTTAGTATTGACGAGCTGATCAATGCCCACGACCGTTTGCTTGAACTCGATCACGCGATCAAAACTGGGCGAATGCAGGCCGAAACAGCGCTAGAACTGTTCGTGGTGGAACTATGTCAGGCTCAGCAGCCGAAGGGGAAGCGGTAACGGGGTCAAGTGGGCCGGGCGTGAAGATTGCGCTGCCCTCGCCTGAAAGCGGTACGGTTCGGTAGCGAAGCATGGCAGCGTGAAAGGAACTTCGCTGGCAGAAAAAAGCAACGCACAGCGAACTGTGCGTTGCCTCTGCTGTCATCGAAACAGTGTCAAGCGGCAGAACCGGACTGTGCAGCCTGCGCAGCCAGCGCCACTCGCTTTGCTTTTTGGGCCAGCCGTGACTTGCGACGAGCAGCGTTGTTTTTGTGAATAATCCCTTTTACTGCTGCCTTATCGAGGGTGCTGAACGCCATACGCAGAGCAGCTTGATCAACAACACCGCTTGCCAGAGCCTGCTCGGCCTTCTTGATCATCGTCTTCACCCGCGAGCGGTACGACTTGTTTCGCAGATGCTTCCGCGCATCGCTCCGAATACGCTTTTTTGCAGACTTTGTGTTCGCCAAGGCTAAACTCCTCGGATATAATTGGCGCGTTATGTGACACGTGAAGCGGCGAGCACGCGCTCGCCGCGCTAGCTCTGAAGTATAGCATAGGAATGCCAACCGTGCAACTAAGCTCTATCCTACGCCGTTTGAGCACTCAACGCAGTAGCCTGATCGTCATGGGCGGATTCATCTTGAGTCGGTTGACCGGGCTGATCCGTGACATTGTTGCTTCTTACTATTTTGGTACCTCAGCCGAGATGGCCGCTTACGGAGCTGCTATCAGCACCGTTGATTTGTTGTATCTGGTCATTATTGGCGGGGCGCTCGGCAGTAGCTTTATTCCAGTCTTTATTGAGCTTTGGGAAAGAGAACATCCGACACGGGCGTGGGATCTGGCCGGCGCCGTGGTCACGTGGGCGCTGATAGCTTTAGGTATTGCCAGTCTGGTGCTCTTTGCCGTTGCCCCTTGGCTGGTACCACTGCTGTACGGTGGTGAAGGTTTCTCGGCGGCAACGCTTGATCTGATAATTGCCCTCACCCGACTGTTCCTACTCTCACCATTACTGTTGGGATTAGGTGGCCTAGCAATGGCGATCCTCAACGCCCGCGATCGCTTTACGATGCCAGCCATGGCGCCTAGCATTTACAATCTCGGGATCACTGGCGGTGCCCTGCTGGCTCCCTGGTTGGGCATTTGGGGTATGGCCTGGGGTGTTGTCATCGGCGCACTAGGGTATGTACTGATCCAGCTTCCGGCCCTTATGCAGTTGGGGATGCACCTGCGGCCACATTTAGGGCGCAATCTGCCCGAACTTACGAAGGTGGCACAGGCGATGGGGCCACGGGTGATCGGACAGGCTGCAGCACATCTGAGTATCGTCGCAACGTTGGCCCTGGCAAGCCGTTTACCTGATGGCGATGCCAAACTAGCCGGATTACGCTGGGCGTATCAGTTGATGTTATTACCATACGGTGTTTTTGCGCTTAGCCTGAGCACCGTGGCCTTCCCCCATTTAGCCCGCCTGGTAGCAGACCGACAGTTCAGTGTCCTGATCGATGATGTACGATCAACACTGGAACGTATTCTCTGGCTCACCTTGCCAGCAACTGCTGGTCTACTCACCCTTGGCCCGGCACTTGCACGGCTACTCTTTGAACGGGGGGCATTTGACACGATTTCCCTGGGTTATACGGCGGCTGCGCTCACCGGCTATGCGTTTGCCTTACCGGCCTTTGCCGCTTCCGAGATTCTGATCCGTACCTTTTATGCGATGCAGCGCACCTGGCCTCCAGTATTAATTGGATTGGCGCAAGTAGCAATGAACATCGGGTTAGGTGTCGTATTGCTTGCCGGTGGTGGTGACATCGGTGGGCTGGCGATTGCCTTCAGCATTGCGAATTCAGCAGAGGCGTTCTTGCTGGCGATAGTGCTTGGTCGGATGCTGCCCGGTATCTGGCAAAAAGCAGAGTTGTGGCAGCGCGTACTCCGTGCACTCGTAGCTAGCATCATCATCGGTCTGGGCTGGTGGTATGGGCGCGATTTTATTCCTGGTGCTACACCTTCGGCTGTTTACCACTGGCCAGATGATCTGATCAGTTTACTCGTTGGTTTGGTGGGATTGGGAGGTATTGGTATCGCGTTCTACGTGTTATGCTATGAGGTGGGGAAGAGACAAGATAAGTAAGCGACGTTTACTCACTATACAGAGGGTATAGAACAGGCGCAGGTGAGTGAGGCAGCAGTAAAATTACTGCCCCACTATGATAAACTTACGATTGTTCCTGACGCACAAGGTTGGCAACGATCGCACCTGAAGCAATTACACCGGGTAAGCCAGCACCAGGATGGGTACCGGCGCCAACTAGGTAGAGATTATCAATGTCCTCCGAGCGGTTGTGCGGACGGAACCACGCCGATTGCGTTAAGAGTGGCTGGATAGAGAACCCTGCCCCCAGATAGCTATTTAGTGCATCACGGTAATACCTCGGATCGACCATATGTTCAACCACGATATGACGCCGGAGACCAGGCATATAATGCTCTTCGAGGAAGGTTAAAATCGCTTCACGCAGGCGCGGCCCGGCTACCGACCAATCGATTGGTGCAGCCAGATTGGGAACCGGCGTCAGGACGTAAAGAGCCTCGTGCCCAGGCGGCGCCAGCGTCGGATCATTGTGCGACGGACGGTGCAGATAGAGCGAGAAATCGTCGGCTAATCGCTTGCGGTTGAAAATATCGTCGAGCAGGCCTTTGTAGCGTTCGCTAAAGATGATGTTGTGCTGGACCAACCGACCATCGTCATAGCGGCGATTAATGCCCAGGTAAATCACCGCCAACGACATACTGTAGCGCATCCGGCGTAGCCGACGGTCAGTTTGCACTTTACGGTACCGTGGTGGGATCAACGCCATGTAGGTTTGTGGCACATCGGCGTTCGATACCACTACATCGGCGGGGAACATCCGCCCGTCTTGGGTACGTACAGCTCGTGCTCGACGGCCGTCAATCACGATTTCAACTGCTTTGGTGTTCAATTCGAGACGACCACCCAATTCGGTGAAGAGCTGCACCATTGCCTTTACGATAGAGCCAGTGCCACCGCGTGCGTGATAGACCCCCCAACGTCGTTCGAGATAATGTACCATGGCATAGATCGACGTGGCATCAAAGGGATTACCACCGATAAACAACGGATGGAATGAGAAACAACGGCGGAGAAAATCATCTTGGAAAAACTGGGAAACGAATCGGTATACACTCTGATGCGATTTGAGCCGGATCAAATCGGGGGTAACGCGCAGCATATCACTAAAGTGAAGAAAGGGCTTGTCAATCAAACTGAAACCCTTTTCAAAGATAGGGCGCGTACTGGCAATAAAACGGCGATACCCCTCAACATCGGCGGGATTCCACTGCCGAATCTGATCGAGTAAAGCCTGCTCATCTTCACCGTATTCGAGATAGCGCCCCTCGTGATTAAACAGGCGATAGAATGGCCGACATGGTTCGAGGGTGAAATAATCTTCACGACGCTTACCGGCCAACTGCCAGAGTTCATCAAACATAAACGGGGCGGTAATGACGGTCGGACCACTATCAAATGTATAACCTTTGGTCTGATACACGTAAGCCCGACCACCAGGACGATCACGCTGCTCGAGAATTGTTACTTCATGGCCCTGAGCTGCCAGGCGAATCGCAGCACTCAAACCTCCAAAGCCACTCCCAATCACAACAATCTTTTTTTGCGTCATATCACTTCCTTCTAGCCGATTACTGGCGTGCCGGAATGCCGTACAGAGACCGGCCATACCGATTGTAACGATGTGAAACGGTATGTACAGAGAGAGCTTATTCGTTCTGAGTAGAGAGACAACAACTGAGGAGCAAATTGTAGCGCGTTCCAACAGGCTTCTCCAATGGAGACGAAAGGGGCAAACGGTAACGGGTCTGAAAAATGCAGCTCACCGCACGCCAACACAGAATGTTTGCGCGGCAACAACTTTTCCGGCATTGCAATAGGCAGTCTGCCCTAGTGTTCGTCCGACGGCCGTTCCGGAGGGAGCGGGTTTCAAACCGGTGTCCCAGGGTATGCTGACACGCAAGAGACACAGGCAACTGCCGGGCAGGGAGCGCTCAGATACGCCCGCTACGGGCTACACGTTCGCAGACCTGGGTCGAGTCACACTCCATTCCTCACATATTGGTGTAGCCAGCCGAGCTTTCGGGAAAAGGAATTACTAGTATATCGTATGTGCATTCACTGTGAATACAGACGCAAATGGTTGCAAGACTACAACCGTTTGTTATAACCGCTTTACTCCGCAAGGGAAAAGAGGCGGGTATACTCGGTTTGCAAGCGATAGAACTAGACGGATCGCCGCATGCGCCTGGGAATAGCACTGATTTCAACATTACTGGTCGGTCTGCTAACAACGATGCTCTGGTTTGTCATCGCACGGCCGGTCAAGGTATTGCCGCGTGGTGAGCAGTTTCCACCATTCGCGCTTACCGACCAGCGGGGCAGCCGTTTGCTCGACAGTGATCTACGCGGGCGTATGGTATTCGTGAGCCTGATGCACCGGCGATGCGGAGAGGATTGTGCAGAGCAGACCCGACGTCTGCTTGAGTTACGTAAGGTACTTCAAAGCAGTGGTCGATTGGGGAGTGAGGTCATTTTCCTGACTATCACACTCGACCCTGTTCATGACACACCTGCCGACCTGTCAGCACTGGCTGGTGAACTAGGTGTTGACCCACAGAGCTGGCGGTTTGTTACCGGTGATCCGCACGAGATCAAAATGATCGTCGGTGGTGGGCTGGGAGTGTACTATACCGAACCTGACGAGAACGGCAAACTTTACGCCGAACGGCGCACATTTCTGATTGATCCCAGTGGGGTGATCCGCACCTCGTACCCAGCCGAAGGTCCACCCCTGGAGATTGCACTCCGTGACATCGACCTGATTGCACGTGAGATGAGCAGCCGGGGAGCGATGCGGTTTGTGTACGAAGCGTCTCATCTATTTGTGTGTTATCCGGAGTAGAACGAGGAGGACAGGATGTCAAGTTATCGCCGACCATCGGAAGACGAGCACGATGACGATCATGAGCCACCACGTGGCGCGCTGATGATCACGCTCGGTTTCTTGCTCGCCCTGAGTATCTTGTGGATGCAGGTCTATCTGACCTTGTTGAACAACGGAGGGATACCGGCGTCATGAAAGACAAAAAGTTTATCAGCTATCTCTTCGAAGTGGCATGGATTCTGCCCAGCGTTGCCATCCCTGTCTCGATGATGGTAGCCATCTTAGTTACCGCCTTTGCAGTTGGGGTTCGAGTACCGACGTCAGCCGGCCGGGTGAGTATCAGTGCGGTAGTGGCAGGTACTGATTCCACCTTCAGTCAGACCGGTTTACGTGAGATTGCGCCTGGGCGTTATGAGGCCATCATGCTGGCGCAAACGTTTATGTTTGTTCCCAATACGATAGAAATTCCGGCCGGATCAAAGGTCACATTCGTCATGACCAGCAAAGATGTAATCCATGGCTTCAAGATCGAAGGTGTCCCTGTCAATGTGATGGTCATTCCAGGCCAGGTTTCGCGTGTAACCGCAACCTTCGACAGGCCTGGTGAATATCTGATGGTTTGTCATGAGTACTGCGGCGCCGGTCATCATGTGATGTTCGGCAAGGTTATTGTGAACTGAGCATACGACTTGCTCGGCTGGAATAAAGGAGAGAGTTGCATGGCCAGTATTGCAGCACGTGCCCGCCCGTTAGCAATCAGCGCTGATTTAAGCGTCGAGCGCAAACTCGCCGGGATCAACATCCTTATCGCCCTTGCCGCACTGGCGGTAGGTGGATTGATGGGTGTATTGCAAATCTTGCGCTACAACGGGCTTGATCTCTATACACCGGCAAAACCACTCTTGCCCGGCGGCTATTATCAGGGTCTCACGGTGCACGGGGTGTTAAATGTTCTCGTCTTTACGACCTTCTTCATTATTGGCTTTCTAACCTATATCTTTGCCAAGAGTCTCAATCGGCCACTGGCAAATAGTCGGCTGGCGTGGGCCACACTTTGGGTAATGGTTGCCGGTCTATTGCTTGCAGCAATCCCATTGCTCACCAACAATGCCACTGTGATGTTCACCTTTTACCCACCACTAAAAGCCGACGCACTCTTCTACATTGGGTTGACACTGGTGGTGGCCGGTACATGGCTCTTGTTGGTGAACATGGTTTTGACTCGTAATGCCTGGCTGGCCGATAACCCTGGTCAGCGCACGCCACTGCCGGCGTTTATGGCGATTGTCACGATGTTGATGTGGACCATTGCAACGATCGGTATAGCTAGTGAAATGATTTTCCTAGTCATTCCGTGGTCATTGGGGCTGGTGGGTGGCACCGATCCGGTATTAGCCCGTACCCTGTTCTGGTTTACCGGTCACCCAATTGTCTACTTCTGGTTGCTGCCCGCCTACATCTCGTGGTACACGCTGGTACCGGCCCAGGCCGGCGGCAAGCTGTTTAGCGACCCGATGGCGCGGGTTTCGTTTATCCTCTTTCTGATTTTGTCAATTCCGATCGGAATGCATCACCAGGTGACCGATCCCGGCATTTCCGAGATGTGGAAGCTGGTACACGCTATCTTCACTTTTGGCGTCTTCTTCCCGAGCCTGCTTACCTTCTTCAATGTGGTGGCCTCACTCGAATATGCTGGGCGTCGGAACGGCGGTGAAGGCTGGCTGGCCTGGATTTTTAACCTGCCATGGGGAAAACCGGAAATCTCAGCCCAAATTGTAGCAATGATGCTCTTTGCATTTGGTGGAGTTAGCGGCTTAGTCAACGCTTCGTACAACATTAATCTGGTCGTACACAACACTTCCTGGATCTCGGGCCACTTCCACCTGACGGTTGGGACAGCCGTAATGCTCAGCTTCATGGGTATTACGTACTGGTTGGTACCGCATCTAACCGGACGTGCCTTGTGGAGCCGTAGCCTCGGCGTTGCGCAAGCCTGGCTCTGGTTCGTAGGAATGGGTCTCTTCTCACACTTTATGCACGAGCTAGGATTACGTGGGATGCCGCGTCGCACGGATATTGGTGGTGCGCCTTACGTGCAAGATGAATGGCGCTTCTTCCTCTTCTTCGCTATGATCGGTGGTCTGATCATGTTTGTGAGCGCTATCTTCTACTATTTCAACATCATCATGACTATGACCAGAGGCAAGAAGCTGGCAGAAGCACCCGATATCACCTTCGCCCGTGCTCTTTCCGGCCCTGAAGATGCTCCCAAGATTCTTGACCGCCTACTGGTGTGGGTTGCAGTTGCTGCGGTCTTGATCCTGATCAACTATCTGCCGACAATCATTGACATCATTAGCACGGCAACCTTCGATATTCCGGGTCGACGTGTCTGGTAATCAGCCCCTCACCTTCCCCCAGCCCCTTCCTTGCCCACCAGAGGCGAGGAAGGGGTGCTTGAAACGGGAGGAACCTGCCCTTTGCCGCTATCGTCATGCGCAGAATCGGTGAGGTAACAGGGTTTGGGCTACAAACCATCTTGGGACGGGAACCTATCTTCGCATGCACGGCAAACGGGTTAGGAATCTCTCCGTTCCTCTCTCCTCACTCCGCTCCCCTCTCACCATCATCGCACCGCCGAGTAGGTGAAAACGTTGAAACCCCTTAGAGCATGATCAAAAAAACTAGGTTTCTGGTTCGGCTCATATTGTGCGTATGTTTCTATTGCTTGGGTACAGTGCACGAACCGCATCTACGTTATTGTTGTGTAAGAGTTTCGTCTCGTTGTCGTACCGCAGATGGTCATTTCTCATTCGCGGCTCCGTTGAGGCGCCGATGGTTATGGTTATCACGCCGACCACGCAGCGTCGCGCCTTTAATTGTACGGTGGCGATGGTGTCGGGGCAGACGATGGCGGGGCGGACGATAGCGGGGCACCACGTTAGGTCAATGCGCGGGATGTTGTTCCGTCACATTGAACTGAAGATAGGTTTCTGATCACACTCTTAGAACGTTGCCCCTTATCTTGACACTAACTGATTTTCTGTGGTACTATCCTCAGTATCCGCGTCATAGCAAGGTAAATCATATTTTCTTGCTGACATCAGCGTAATGTACAGAGTGGTACAGTAAAGGATCGGTCTTATGGCCCCGTTGCTTGAAGTGCGTGATCTGCGCACCTACTTTTATACCCAGGATGGCATCGTCAAAGCGGTTGACGGTGTTTCTTTTTATGTGAATCGTGGTGAAACGCTTGGTATTGTCGGCGAGTCTGGATGTGGCAAATCGGTGACTTCACTCTCGATCATGCGGTTGATCCCGAATCCACCGGGTAAGATCGTCGGCGGGCAAATTTTGTTTGATGGTGAAGACCTGCTCCAGGCCAGTGAAGAAGAGATGCGGCATATTCGCGGGAATCGGATTGCGATGATTTTTCAAGACCCTATGACATCGCTCAATCCGGTGTTGACGATTGGCCGTCAGATTACCGAGTCGCTTGAATTACACCTGAAGCTGAGTAAAAAAGAGGCACGGGATCGTGCTATCGAGCTGCTTGACATGGTTGGCATCCCCTCCCCCAGTAAACGACTTGATAACTATCCTCACCAGTTTTCGGGAGGTATGCGACAACGAGTGATGATCGCAATGGCCCTGTCGTGTAATCCAGAATTGTTGATTGCCGATGAGCCAACCACGGCTCTCGACGTTACCATTCAAGCGCAGATTCTTGAGCTGATCAACCGCTTGCGTGAAGAGCTTGAAACTGCGGTAATTTTGATCACGCACGACCTCGGCGTTGTGGCCGGCATGACCGACCGGGTGACGGTTATGTATGCCGGTAAAGTCGTTGAAGAAGGGCCAACAAGTGAGATTTTTGCCAATCCACGCATGCCGTATACCATCGGATTGCTTCGTTCAATTCCACGGCTCGATGAAGAACGTGGTCGACGTCTGACCCCGATTCGTGGCCTGCCACCGAATTTGATCGATCTGCCGCCGATCTGTCCTTTCAGTCCACGTTGTGATTACGCCCGCGAAGAATGTCTCAGTAGTGTACCTGAACTGCGGAGCGTTGGCAACGATCATCGGGCAGCGTGCCATTTCGAGATTACACTGAATACGCCTGTTCCGAGACAATCGACCACTGATGTTGCAGCTTGAGTAGATGAGGCAAAGCATGACACCAGGAACATCACCATCAGGCGAACATCTCATCGAAGTCAAAAATTTACGGATGTATTTTCCAGTCACCCGAGGAATCATTTTTCAACGACGGGTTGGTACGGTCAAAGCAGTTGATGGAGTCAGTTTTAGCATTAAACGCGGTGAAACGCTCGGTCTGGTTGGCGAGTCAGGTTGTGGGAAGAGTACGACCGGGCGAGCGATTCTGCAACTCTACCGACCGACCGATGGCCAGGTGCTTTTTGAGGGGATTGATCTGACGAAGCTGAAGGGGAATGCGCTGCGCCAGATGCGGCGGCGGGTGCAGATGATCTTTCAAGACCCGTATGCCTCGCTCAACCCACGAATGACAGTGGGTGATATTATCGCCGAGCCAATTCGCGTTCACAAACTGCGTGAGGGGCGGGCAGTCCGTGAACGAGTCGAAGAGCTGTTGCACCTAGTTGGTCTTAATCCAGCCTTTGCCAACCGTTACCCACACGAGTTTTCGGGCGGTCAGCGGCAACGTATCGGTATCGCCCGTGCCCTAGCCGTTGAACCAGATTTCGTTGTGTGCGATGAACCGGTATCGGCACTCGATGTGTCAATTCAGGCGCAGGTCGTCAACTTACTTGAGGAATTGCAGGATAAACTTGGCCTGACGTATCTCTTTATTGCCCACGATCTGAGTGTTGTTAACCATATCTCTGACCGGGTTGCGGTGATGTATCTAGGTAAGGTTGTTGAATTAGCCGAAGGGCCAAAGCTCTATTCAATGCCGCTGCATCCTTACACGCAGGCTTTACTCTCGGCAGTCCCGATACCTGATCCTAAAGTAGAAAAGCAGCGCCGACGGATCATTCTTGAGGGTGATGTGCCAAGTCCGCTCAATCCGCCATCAGGTTGTCGCTTCCACACCCGATGCCCGATTGTTATTCAGAAGTGTAAGGAAGAAGAACCACCATTTGTCGATTACGGTGATGGGCATTTTGCCGCTTGCTGGCGTGCCCGTGAGAGTATCACGCTGATGCCAGAAGTAGCCCGCAAGCAGGCTGAGGCAGTTGCAGCACGAATTGCTGCCGATGCTGAACGGGTGAAAAGTGTTTCACATGAGCATTGAGAAGGAACTGATCAACGCATCGTCATTTCATGGTCAATGTTGTCCGTACCTGCTCGATGGCAGCCAACAACCGACGACGACCACCGATTTCGGCAATCTCTTGCGCCTCGGCAAGCAGGGTACGCGCTTCACCTGGTGGCAAGAGCGGCGCAAGCCAGATACGTATCTGGGCCGCCAGGTGGCGTGCGCCCAGCGTATCTGCCTGAGCCAGGGCCGCAGACAAATAGTGAACGGCACAGGTCGTTTCGCCACGGCGCAGCGCTGCCAGCCCCAGATTCGCAGTGATGCCGGCAATCCGTTCGGGAATACCCAACTGAGTGGCAAGCGTTAATCCCTGTTGAAATCGTGTGACTGCAGTTGTCACGTCATCCTGCGCCAGCGCTACTTCACCGGCAGTCGAAAGGAGATAGGGCTGCAACGAGAGTGCCCCCCATTCCTCAGCCAGCGCTAACGCCTCTGTGATGATTGCCGCAGCCACTTCAACTTCACCGCGTAATAATCGGTGATACGCTTGATTATTGCGCGATAAGATACGCCAGGTCATTGCCTGAGTACCGGCTTCATCGGCAATGTGGCAGGCATGCTCGTAGCGAGCAATCGCCGTTTCGAGATCACCCTGCTGCGCCGCAATGTTTCCCAACTCGAAATTGACCTGGGCAAGCGCTGCACCATCGGTAACTGCATGAGTGCGGAGTATCTGTTCGGCCTGAAACAATCGCACAGCAGCCGCAGCCAGATCGGCGCCTTCCAGTGAGAGTGCCGTCCCCCAGAGAAAGAGTGCAGTTGCCTGCTCGTGCGGACTTGTATTGGGTTCAAGCTGGCTAACCAGTGCGATCACTTCGGCATAGCGACCCTGGGGAATCAGCGCCCGTGCTAACGCTAGTCGAGCAACAAGAGCATCGTGCGATGTCTGTGCTACTGCAATTGCATCACGGAAGGCCTCTGCTGCTGCGGCGGCGGCGCCTGCTTGCAGCCGCACATCACCTAGCTTAATCAAAACGGCTGAACGTTGATTCGCCGGTAAGCCTATCAGGGCCTGATGGTAGAATTCTGCCGCCTCCGGCCATGCAGCTATTGACGCTGCACGTTCTGCTGCACGGAGTGCATAACCGGCTGCACGTTCTTTCCAGCCGCCTTTGGTGAAATGAATCGCAATTTGACCAGCGACATCATCAATCTGCTCACGGTAAAGCACTTCAAGCGCTTCCCCAATACGCCGATGCAACATCTGCTGGCGTAGTCCTCCGCCATCACGACGCACAATCTCCATAGTCAGGCTATGATCGAAGCGGAAACGACCATCTTCAAGCGGAACTATTAGTCGGGCCGCCAGCAATTCATCGAGGGCATCAAGCGCAGCGTCATCAGACAGAGCGGCAGCCCTGGCAACAACGCCAAACTCAAAATCGCGCCCAACCAGGGCGGCTGCATCGAGAACACGCCGGGCTGCTTCCGAAAGCCGGCTAAGACGGGTTTCGATCAGGTTGGAGACAGTCTGTGGTACGACTGGTTGCGCCGATAATGCGCTGATATTCACCATACCATTATCGGTAATCCAACCGGCGGTTCGAGCGTGACGAATTAGTTCGACGATAATGTAAGGATTTCCCTCAGCGCTCTGCTCCAGCCAATTGGCCAGCGGACGGGCAAACGGTTCGCTCAGATGGCGAGCAATCACTAACATTGCCGCTGGATCGAGTCGATCAATTGGCAAGCGAAATACTCGTTCTTCCCGTACAAGCGAGCGAAGCAAACCGGCAAGAGCGCTCTGTGGTTCAGGTGGACGACTGGTAGCTACGAGTAAGAGATCGGTATCGGTACTCCGTCGTAAGAGATACCCCAGCAGCCCAAGCGTACTGGCATCAGCCCATTGCACATCGTCGAACAAGAAACTTACCGGAGTATGGCGGGCCAATTCGAGCAATAGACGAGTAACTGCTTCCCAGAGACGGGCCTCGTCGGGGAGATCAGTCGGTGGTGGGGCCAGATCAGGCAACAAGCGTCCTAATTCATGCCACCAGATCGGAGAGAGCTGCAATTGCGGTCGCAGGATAGACCATTCTGGACGGCTAATTAGTGTGTGTAATGCTGTCCTGATCGGAAAATAGGGCAGGTGTTGTTCCAGCTCACGAGCAGCACCGATCATGACCAGCCCACCCCGTCGCACTAAAAACTCCTCTGCCAGCCGCGTCTTGCCAATACCAGGCACACCTTCGATAAGCACCAACCGGCCAGAGCGTGCTTCTGACTGCAACGTTGCTATTTCAAGCTCCCGACTGACGAACGGTAATGAGCCATTGGTCAAGGACGGACGCAGCCGCATGGGCACAGTTGGAGACGTAGCGAGCGAATCGGTAATAATTGCGTCGTACAGAGCCTGGGTTTCGCGCATGGGTGGAACACCTAACTCTTGATCGAGCAGATCGCGCAAGCGCTCGAAACGACGGATAGCCCCTACCCGATCACCACTCAGGTATGCCAGACGTATCGCATCACGCTGTACATCTTCCTGAAGTGGATCGATCCTGAGCACGTGATCAAGTGCGGCAAGCGCTGCCATCGTATCACCCTGCTGTTCATACAGGCGAGCCAGCCGCAACCAACCGCGTGCAAGCAACGCCCTTGCCCGTTCGCGCTCAGCCTCCAGCCAGACCTGAAATGGCTCACAATCGGTGAGCATAAAACCTGCCAGGAAATCAATATCTCCGGCAGGCAATGCAGCCAGGAGCGTCGGCGCATCGACCTGTGGATCGGCAATGAGTGTTTGCAAACGACGCACATCTACGATTGCTTCAAGTGCTAGCCACTCTTCGTCGGTAACTAACCCTGCTCTCAACACCCGCCGGATGGTATACAGTGTTGAACGCAACATCTGTTGCGCTGCACTCCGTTCGTGATCAGGCCAGAGGAGCGATAAGACCTGTTCACGGGATACCGGACGGGTGTGAGCAGCCAGGTAATAAAGTAAAGCCCTACTCCGCCGCCGTGGCAGCGAGACAGGTTGATCGTCTACGACAATCCGTGGCGAACCAAACAGTTGAACAACGATCATGCACCCTCGTGGTTAGATACAGTACTCGTCGGTTGAGCAGCGTGTAACAACTGTCGCACCTCATCGTCACTGGTCTGACTAAAATCATCATACCAGTAACTAAGCGCGTAAAATGGTTCGACCGTCAAAACTGCTACCACATCATCGGCAACTGAACGTAACAGCCGTACCCCTTCTTTGCTAGCCACGGGCACTGCAACCGTGATCCAGCGTGGCTGGTGTAACCGAACACAATCAACTGCTGCATGCATGGTAGCACCAGTTGCCAGACCATCGTCAACAATGATCACCGTTTTATTGTGTAGTTTGGGTGGTGGGCGCTGACCACGGTAGGTCTGAGCACGGCGGGTAATTTCAAGCTGTTCGAGGGCAGTCACTTCTTCGATCACGTGGAGCGGGATGCGTAAATCGGCAATAATTTCATGATTCAGCACCCGCACCCCATCCTCAGCAATTGCCCCCATTGCCAGCTCAACCTGTCCAGGCACGCCTAACTTGCGCACGAGCAAGACATCGAGTGGCGCCGACAATGCCTTCGCCACTTCATAAGCAACCGGCACACCACCTCGTGGCAAAGCTAAAATCTGCAGCCCAGGACGTTCGGCATAATGGCTCAAACTCCAGGCCAGCGCCTTTCCGGCTGTACGACGATCGGCAAAGCGATGCGAACCTACCGGTAGTGGCATAGCCGCCTCCTGCTGAAGATACAACGCCTCCTCTACCCTTGCGCGACACCCCACTCATCACTTACGACAATGATAGCACGCTGGTTGTTGCCCAACAATACAAAAACATTGACGATAACGCCAGCTCTCCGTATAATCTCGGCAGCAACTGCTTACAAAGGCGAAAGGGAGAGTATGAAATTGATTATCTTCGTAACCGAGGATGCCTACGCGGATGCCGGAGTTGATGCCCTGGTTACTGCTGGCTTCCGGGTGACACGTCTGGCAACTACTGGTGGTTTTTTGCGCCGTGGCAATACGACTCTGCTGGTCGGGGTAGAAGATTCTCAGGTTGAACGGGCACACGAGATCATGCAACGAGCAGCACCGGGCACTCTGGCGATCACGATGGATCTCGAACGTTACGAGCGGTTGTAGGTTAATGTGCGTATCCTCTACCTTGCTTCTGGTATTCCAACGCCCGGCACACTAGGCGGTAGCGTGCATACCCTGGAAGTAGCCCGTGGCCTGGCCCATTTGGGACATGAAGTCCACGTAATTGCTACCAGTCGCGAGCTGCCGCCGTATCGTCTCCATCTGCGGTCACTGATACGGTTGCACGGTCAATCATATGCCGGGTTTACCCTTTACCATCAAGACCTACCCAAGGTGTTAAGTCTGGCAGGAGTTTCTGCCGTGATTCGATTGGCACGCCGGCTTCGGCCCGATCTGATAATGGAGCGGTATTACAACTTCGCCGGGGCAGGGATGATCGCCGCTCAACGGCTAGGAATTCCGACAATCCTAGAAGTAAATGCCCTGATCATTGATCCTCCAGGCGTCCGCAAACGCCAGCTCGATGATGCGTTGGGTGGCCCATGTCGACGCTGGGCTGAGCAGCAGTGCCATTGGGCCGACCGGATTATTACCCCGTTG
>JAGHYT010000078.1:0-21554 GCA_017743535.1 Chloroflexus sp. | reverse complement strand
CGCTACGGTCGTTCCTGGCAGTTTGTCTTTCGGCCTGGGCTTGGGTATCCACGTCCCTGGTCTAATATCAACGCCATCCAGAGTTCGGTGCTGGTTATGGCCAGCGTTGTAGTCTTTTTTCTCTTCGTTGCGCTACGGCAACGGCACGAAGCACGTCAGCGACGACTGATGCGTACCTATGCGTTGTTAAGTGCCATTAACCAGACGATCATCCGTGAACGTGATCCACAACGCATCTTCACCGCCGTGTGTCAGATTGCTGTTCAAGAAGGTCGATTTCGGATGGCGTGGATTGGCCGACCAGACCCTATCGCCAAGCGAATCAAACCGGTGGCCGTGGCGGGCGAAGCAAGGGATTACCTGATTCAGTTTGATTTCAAGATAACTGACGATAGCGCCTGTCCGTCGGTGCAGGCATTTTTAAAGCGTCAGCCGGTGATCATCAACGATCTGGCGATGAACCAACTAGCGGCGTCCTGGCGTGACATCGCCATGCAGATTGGGTATCGCTCATCGGTGAGCTTTCCGTTGCTGGTCAATGATGAGGTCTATGCTACATTGAGCCTCTACGCTGATCAGGCAGGTTTTTTTGATACCGATGAACTACGTTTGCTCAACGAATTGGCCCAGGATATTGCCTTCGCGATTGTCGTTGGGCAACAAGAGGCGCAATTGCGAGCAAGTGAACAACGTAACCATCTGATAGTAAGTGCACTCCCCGATCTTGTGTTGCGGTTGCGTGACGATGGTCTCGTTATTGATGTCGCCGCAACACCATCCGTTTTTACCTTTGCTGCACCAGAAGAGATTCTCAATCGCCCAATTGATCAGGTCTTTCCGCCCGCGATTGGTGCTCAGTATCGGGCTGCATTGCACGCAGCATTTACAAGTGGTGAATTACAAACGCTAGAGTATTGCTTGTCGATTGCTGATCGCGAGCGTTTTTTCGAGGCTCGGATCAAAGCTAATCCGTTGGGCGCTGAAGCAATCGCGATTATTCGTGATATAACCGACTGGCGTCTTGCAGAACAGGAATTACAGATCGAGCGCGATTTGTTAGCACAACGAGTTGCTGAGCGTACAGCCGAGTTGCGGCTGGCGAATGCCGAGCTTTCCCGTGCGGCACGAGCTAAAGATGAATTTCTGGCCAACATGAGCCACGAGTTGCGCACGCCGCTGAACTCAATTTTGGCTCTGAGCGAAAGTCTCCTAGAAGAGCTGTACGGCCCGTTAAGTGAACGACAGCGAACCGCAATCCACACGCTTGAAGCAAGTGGCCGACATTTGCTGACCCTGATCAACGATGTCCTCGATCTGGCGAAGATTGAAGCTGGACGAATGGATGTGATAAAGGAAGTTGTCGCTGCGAGTGATGTGTGTGAGGCGAGCTTAGCCTTGATCAGAGAGCAGGCGAACAAGAAGCAAATTCAACTTTCGTTACACCTTGAAGACCGTCAGGCCCGTTTTCTCGCCGATCCACGTCGGCTCAAGCAAATTCTGGTTAATCTGCTGAGTAATGCGGTGAAGTTTACTCCGGCTGGTGGTACGGTGACCTTGCAGGTAACGACCGACGTTACCCAGGGAACGATCAGCTTTGCGGTGAGTGATACCGGCATCGGGATTGCGCCTGAACACCTATCGCGGCTCTTTCAGCCGTTTTTGCAGCTTGATAGTGGGTTGCGGCGCCAGCACGAAGGAACCGGTCTAGGCCTGGTGTTGGTACGACGGCTGACCGAGCTGCACGGTGGTCGCGTTGCAGTCGAAAGTACGCCGGGTGTCGGTAGCACATTTACAGTTACCCTACCGTATCAACCGGTCTTGTATACCGATGAATCACAACAGGCTGATAGCGTGCCGCAGATGCAGTTAGCGCTCGTGATCGAAGATTCGGTGACGACTGCTGATCAGTTGGCTCGCTACCTGGAAGAATTGCAGATTCAACCGGTCTTGGTCACGTATGGTAACGAAGCTGTTGCACGGGCAAAAGATCTGCGTCCTGATCTGATCTTGCTTGATCTGCAAATACCCGATCGGTCAGGCTGGGAGATACTGGCCGACCTGAAACGTGATCCCGAACTGGCTCCGATCCCGGTTGTTATTGTGTCGGTCGTTGATGAGCCTGAACGTGGACTGGCCGCCGGCGCCGCAGCGTATCTGGTAAAACCGATCAATCGTGCTATGCTGCGGC
This sequence comes from Chloroflexus sp., assembly GCA_017743535.1. Lineage (GTDB taxonomy): Bacteria > Chloroflexota > Chloroflexia > Chloroflexales > Chloroflexaceae > Chloroflexus. Next base: position 19,366 of record JAGHYT010000078.1, on the reverse strand, counting down.
AAACGTTGAGCCAGCTTTCAGAACTGAAGATGGTTTCACCGAGCATCGATCATGCCAATCAGCGTACGACGGTTGCCCGCATCTTACTGGCCGAAGATAACGAAACCAATCGAGTGATACTGAGCGACTACTTGATCGCTCATGGGTATGAACTGCGTGTGGCCCATACCGGGTATGAAGCGTTGGCACTTGTCACAGAATGGCATCCCGACCTGATCATCATGGACATCCAAATACCTGGGATCGACGGGCTTGAGGTCATCAAACGGCTACGCGCCGATCAGCGGTTTGCCCAGACGCCAATTATTGCGGTAACAGCGCTGGCGATGCCCGGTGATCGTGAACGCTGTCTCTTGGCCGGTGCAACTGACTACTTCGCCAAACCGATCCGCTTACAGCGGTTGGTGGCACGAATCGAGCAGCTTTTGACCCGTTCCCAACATGCCCACTGATTCGATACACGCTGGTATGACGGCATGCTACAATAAGACATAACAACGAGATCGGTGTTCCTCATCAGCTCCCCCGTTGCCACTATGATGACCGATCTCGTCATCCCGGCAACCAGCACTCTTCCATCGGAGGGGCGCCCTATGTTTGTACGGATCGCTCTTAGCCTGTTACTCGGTTTTATTTGCGGCACGACCGGACTGGTCTTTATGCCTGATCTGGCACGTGTGATAGGGCCGATTGTCTGCGTTGGTGAGCTGCAACCAGATCGAAGTGACGGTGTTCTGGCTTTTCGTTGCCGTACCGTGAATGGTGACGAGCAGCGATTACATCTTGGGCAAATGTTGCCGTATGCCATTATCGGCACATCGTTGCTGCTGGTGCCGTCAGTACATACGGCACTGAAACGTTTTGAGCAGCGGCGCGTTATCATTCAACAAGCCATGGAACGTGATCTGGCGACATCGGTACCGGTACGCGCCGAGTTACTAAAGGTCACGATGGTCGGTTCGTATAAGCGTGCTATCTTGATGCGAGCAGTGGAAGTTGAACTGACACTTTGGGTCTATCCGCCGGCGAGCCGTCCCTATGAAGCACGAGTGATCTGGTTGGTCGAAGAGGCTGGTCTGCCGCACTTGCGACGAGGGGCAATGCTTAATGCGCGTATCAATCCGCTCCGTCCACAGCGCGTCTACCCGGCAGAAGAATGGGCTAGTTATCTTTGGAACGAGGCAGTGCCGGTGGTATGACACGGTCCGACGCGCTGCACTACTCGCAGCGATAGCAGAGCGCAGCAGTGCTGCACTCTTGCCGACCCACTGCATCTGCGGGCCGGAGGCCCGCGCACCCAGGTGGAGAGAAGAGCGAAGCAGCGCTGCGCTCGTGCCGACATCGTCTTGATTCTGGCCTTAGCGGGTGATCAGAAACCCAGATTTCTTATTGGGAACATACTGTACCCGTGCAGTCATTGCGTGAGGGGGTGCTACCATGCTTTCGCGCCGTCCCCCCCTTCCTCGATTGGAGTGTTTAGATCGTTTGTGTTTCCAACGGTTGTGTTTCGTGCCAACATACTTTCGCGCCGTCCCCCCTTCCTCGCCCGCAGCGCGGGAGAGGAAGGGGGGCAGGGGGGAAGGTGAGGGGGCGTTAGCCGTACTCTACAGCACCGGCGCTGAACCCGACGCCACCCGTTTCCGTCGCGTCTCGGTACATCTTCGGCCAGGCTCTCAGCTGCGTCGTACCTGAAAATCTGCCTGCCAGTTATCGAGAATAATCCATAGCACCAGCGCCAGTAACAACCAGTGTAATTGCGTGCGGATCAGGGCAATCAGGCTCGTCAGTTCACGAGCGAATGGCATAGTCTCGTATAAGGTCTGCATCAGACGAGCCGGCCATACTTCAAGTTGCGCGACGAACTGAGCTGCTCCTAACTGAAACCAGACAAGCTGATACAGGTATGAAACACCGAGCATCGATGCCAGGGTAAGCACAGCGATCAGCGCAATGGCAAGATAGAAACGCCAGCGCGGGAGCGGTGGGTTTTCGGCTACTACAACCGGCACTGTACCGGGCACCAGTTGCAGCAAACGATTGGTTAATTCGGGTGGGGCTTCCCAGCGCAGCTCGTGACGCAACGCTGCATCGAGTAGTTCTTCTGGTGGTGGTGTAGATAGTGGAGTACTCATTTGTCACCTCCTTCCCCACCCCGGCAACAGGCGTAATGGTGTGATCTGGAGCATTTGCTCGTCGGGAGTTTTGCGTACCGCTTGCTCAACAACACGAGTTGCCGGTGGTTCGGTTGTATGCAGCAATTGAGCCAGCCGTTCTTTCCCCCGCCGAATATGACTCTTAACCGTGTTGAGGGGAAGATCAAGGATTTCGGCAATGTCCGTGTATTTCAAATCTTCAAAATAATACAAGGTCAAGACAAGGCGGTAGTGCGGTTCTAATTGTTCTAGTGCCCGTCGTACTTCGATCCGTAACTGACTCAGGTCGAGCGACTGTGCAGGGTCAATCAGTCGGTCATTATCGGCGATGGTTTGCAGAGCATCGAGTTCTTCATCGTCAGTTGCCGGTGGCACAATGGCAACCTGGCGTCCACGTCGGCGTAATTCATCACGGCACAAATTAATGACCAGTCGGTACAGCCATGTGGTAAAGCGGCTCTCACCGTTGTACTGTGGAAGGGTACGAAAAAGACGGATAAATGCTTCCTGGGTCAAATCAGCGGCATCATCGGCATTTTTGAGCACGCTCATCGCAATGCTGTAGACGTAATGCTGCTGACTGATAATCAGTTCGGTGAGTGCTTGTTGATCACCCTGTTGGGCGCGCACAATCGTCTCACGAGATGGTTCAGCCACTGTTTCTTACTCCCGCGATGCCTTTCCGGGCATCACACTTGTGCTGCGATCGGCGCACAGCAGACTGGCTGATCATATAGACGATAGCGCAGTGATAAAAGTTGCACGAATCAGATTATAAACGGGTGAAATTCTTGCCGGTGGTCTGGCTGGCAACAATCATCACGGTCAGTATGGGAAGCTCGGAATGAGAGCCTGCTTGCCGCAGGAAAGTAAGGGCAGTATTCCCATCTGTCACGGCGTGTAGAGATGTTCCTACACCCGCAGGAATGTGGGCAGAACCCGAATGATGTGCTCGCCATGCAATACCTGCAATCTCTTCGTGCCCAGGTAGGAGCATGTCCCCGCCCGTTCTATGCTGGTAGATCACGCTACAACCAACTCTCCGCGTGGAGGCACCACCGTATGCAAACCCGAGTTAAGGTGAGTGGTGCAATGCCAGCGGAGAATTGTTTTGCCGTCAACCGATACAGGGACGCACGATCAGGCGTCCCTGCTACGGTACCGGATCGTAGCCGCCACGGGCAAAGGGATGGCAACGTGCGATCCGCTTAATTGTCATCCAGCCACCACGCAGCGCTCCATACTTCTTGATTGCTTCATAGCCATAGTGTGAGCAGGTTGGTGTATAAATACAGCTCGGTGGCGTCCATGGCGAGATGGCGACCTGATAGAAGCGAATCAACTTCAGGAGTAGCCAGCGTAGCACAGCTTTACTCCAGCGGGTCCTTCCCAATAGCGAAGGCGCATGACGAGCAATTTCCTTGACCGATGCACGACAACTGCTCAACCGCAAAGCGTCGACCACCACTAACCCATGCGGTCGCCTCTTCGAGGATGCCGCGGGCAATATAGAAGACGGGGCCGGGTTCTGGACGGGTAATACAGTTCGAGCAACGGGTGATATGGTACACAAAGCGCCCACGCTCTTCTTCAACGTGGCTCGACTGGTCGGAGAAACGATCAAACGTCTGGGCAGTGGCGTTCAGTACGATCTTAAGTTTCATGGTGATCGGCATTAATTTTAATGCCAGGTCAGCCATGCCAAGCAACGGCCCGAACTCCTTCAGACCAAGCGAGAAAGCCACTCGTCCGGCTCGCAACTCAAGACCGCGTGCTCCGCGCGGTCCGTACATCGTACCGAGGGCCACTGAATATTTCGAGATGGCCTCGAAGGGGAACTCACGCTTGAGGTCATTCGGCGGATAGGCATCGATGTACTGTTGCAGATCGGCAAGCCGGAGCAAGGCCTTCACGCCGTTCTGACCCATGACTTCCTCCAGCGACAGGAAGCAGAGTCGGCCGATCTTATTAGGATAGTACAGGCCGCGGAAGGCTTCTACTGACGTCATGGGTTCTCTGGCTCCTTCTCACAGCTACGAAGAGAACAACTCTTTACGACAACACACATACTATAACAGAAAATCGCAATTAGCGCACAGTTTCCCAGACCAGATGCGCCAGTTCGGGCAAGATGAGGCGGTCGATTCCAAGCCGCACAGCGTTTGGCGAGCCGGGTAGGCAAAAAATCAACGTTCCCCCTATGATTCCGGCTGTTGCCCGCGACAGCATTGCTGCCGGCCCGATCTCGGCGAATGAAAGCATGCGAAAGATTTCACCGAAACCAGGTAAGCGCTTTTCGAGCAAGGCATCAATCGCTTCAAAGGTACTATCCCGGCGGGAAATACCGGTACCGCCATTTGTAATAATGACTTTACACCCTTCAGCAGCGAACCGTCGTACCATTTCGACGATTTGGGCCGGCTCATCTCGCACCACGGCATATTGTACCACATTGTGGCCGGCTTGCGTCAACGCTGTGCGAATGTATTGGCCGCTTTCGTCGGTGGCTTCGCTACGGCTATCGCTGATAGTCAGTACCGCACAAGGGATTGCTGTGGTCTGAGTTGCGGCAAGGCGGCGATGTTCCTGATGACTCATACGCTGTTTCCTTGCTGTTTGCTGAACTCATTCTATCCTACCACATGTCTGGGTGAGATGTCCAACTCAAGAACGTCGATTGAGCAGCGCCAATAGGAAAGCGGGGGAAGGGACAGGTATGGGTTCCTTCTTCCTTCCTCTTCTGGCTGAGAGCGGAAGGGGCCGGGAAGAAGGTGAGGCGGCGTGGCGTGTGCGGTTTGGGTTGTGTCCGCCAAAGGTTGTCTGTCCCGTATCGAAGAGAGGAGATAGATATTGCACCGTTATCTTGCAATTGACTTGCAATTCATAACAGATATGTGATATATTCTTATCAGATATTATCCGCTTCTGCTTTCATCTTCGCAATGTAGCGCATCGCTCCCTCATCTCTCGCCGACAGATACGCGAGAGCTTTTTGTTATTCCGCCAGGAGGAGACAATGAGTACGACAACGAATGTCGGCATCAGTCAAGAGGACGTTATGGCCGTGCTCCGGCGATGCTACGACCCTTGCTGTAAGGAGCGGCAGGTAAGTGTCGTTGACATGGGATTGATTGAACGGGTGAAGGTGGATGGCAGCCAGGTAGCGATTGACATGATTCTCACGACGGGCTGGTGTCCGTTTGCTGTGCATCTGTTGCAAATGATGGAAGAGGAGGTGAAAGCGTTACCCGGTATTGAGCAGGTGCAGGTCAATATTACCTGGGATACCCCATGGTCACCAGAACGAATGTCAGCACTGGCACGTGAACGGTTACGGTTACCTCTTGAGCAGTTGCTACCATTGCGTGAGGCACGGCTACGGGCGACTCAAAAGGAGGGAGCGCAATGATTGACGATGCGTTTGTCTTCGACGGCGTATGTCATGTGTTCAATTTCGACAAATCGAATGCGTTTGGAAAGCCTGGTGAGATGTTTATCGAGCATTTATATGCCTTTCATCAGGTTCTCAACGCTCCTGGCGAAAAGACGTTGAGCCGTGAGGAATACATGCGTGAGTGGCATGTCGATGAGATTGCCCGCATGGTTTTCGATGAAAGCCCTACCGATATGATCGTGGCGCAGCCCTTGCCATTAACCGATCTGTTTAAGGATGGGCTATCGAGCTGGGAACGTTGTGCCGAGATGGCGCGCCGCTATCCTGATCGAACTATCTTCTGGGGGTCGGTGAATCCATTAGAGGGTAAGAAGGCGCTCGATTTGATGGAAGTCCAGGTGAAAGAATACGGTGCGCGCGGATTTAAACTCTACAATGTGCGCTACGATTACGGCCAACCGTTCCCCTGGCGGATGGACGATCCACGGGTTGCGTTTCCCATTTTCGAGAAGGCACTTGAACTGGGCGTGAATATTATCGGCGTACATAAAGGGGTGCCGCTTGGCCCACAGCCGATTGAGCATACGCAGGCGTGGGATATGGACGGCGCAGCCGCCAATTTCCCTGAGATCAATTTCATCATCTTTCACGTCGGTCTACCCTTTATCGATGAAATCTGCTGGCAACTGGTACGCTATCCTAACCTCTATGCCTCAATCGCGGCTACGGTCAATTTTGTAGTGCGTTCACCACGAGTCTTTGCTGAGACGATGGCGAAGTTGCTCTTCTGGTGTGGCGAGGATAAGATTATTTACGGTGGTGAGACGCCAATCTGGCATCCACGCGGTGCGCTGAAGGCATTCTGGGAGTTTGAGCTGCCAGAAGATATTGTACAAGGGTACGGCTGTGGTCAATTAACGAAGGAGGCGAAGAAGAAGATACTCGGTCTGAACCTTGCCCGCTTGCACGGCATTGATGTGGAAGAGAAGAAGCGGAGTCTTGGTATCGCAGCTTGATACGAGAAAGGAGTGGCTGCGCTGAACGGTACGCGAGCATGTCTGGTAGAAGTTCTCTGACTTGAGTAGGACAACTTCTGTCCGGCATCCTGTGGTGAGCGGTTAGATCGCAGAACACGTCGTGTCAGGGCGTGGCACCACCGCGCCCTTTCATCTTTCTTTGTAAAGAACTCCACCGCTGTCCTTTGGCTCCCGCTTGACCGGTGTGCTGGCGGGCGCCGTTAACCAGAGGAAGTGCGCTCGGCCAATAACCACTCTAACGCTAGCAGATACCCACGCCAGCCTAGGCCGGTAATCTGGCCGCGGGCAATGGGGGCGATCACAGAGGTGTGACGAAACGCTTCACGCTGGTAAACGTTTGATAGATGTACTTCGATAATCGGTGCAGATACCATCGCCAACGCATCACGGAGCGAGAGGCCATAGTGGGTGAGCGCACCTGGATTGATGATGATCCCTGCTGCTTCCCAGCCGTGTGTTTGCACGGCATCTACCAGTTCACCTTCATGGTTTGACTGAATACAGATGATGTTGACACCTGCTTCCTCGCAACGCCGTTGGAGAGCAGTATTAATGTCGGCGAGTGTCGTCGTTCCGTAGATATGCGGTTCACGGCGGCCCAACATGTTGAGGTTGGGGCCGTGGAGAACGAGAATAGTGGTTGTCATAACTTTCTGTCTCGTGTTCAAATGATCTTGTGATCGAAGGTCCTGCGTACTAGCCTCTGATCCCCTCTGGCCTGCTTTTCCGCGACAGAGTTATTGTACCTAAGAAATGATTCCAGTGCGTCTATCGTAAAACTTCCTGGGTGCGCGGGCCTCCGGCCCGCCACGCGGCAAAAACCCTCTCCCTTCCTCGCTCCGTGCGAGAAAGGAAGGGGGATCGAGGGACGGTGAGGGGTTCTAACCCCACGAATGCCGAGACCGGCATAATCGGCGTTTGGCAGGCAATGTGGGAATGAACCCCTACAAATCCCTGAAATACACGCGATTGTTTTTGTATTCCACTCCGTTTAGGTTCTTCAAGTCGGCACGCATCTGACGAGCGGTTTCGGCTACCTGAGTCATTTCAACGTGAGTGAATCGTCTGAATGCTAGCAGTGTCTTTCCCATTTCGTAGTAGAGTAAAGCGTTACCTCCTCGTCCCTGAAATGCCGGCAAAATGCCCATACCGTTAATCACTACCGCCTTTGTGCGATGCATAGTTATCAACAGATCGGCCAGCGAGAGCGGGTTGAGATGTCCCCTGGCACGCTGTAAGGCTGCCGAGACATCAGGAAAGGCGAAAAGGAATCCGACCACCTCACCAGCGTGCGTAATAATCTTAATGAGACGATGATCGGCCACGGTGATAATGCTCTGAACCACAAAGTCAGTTTCTCGTTTGGTGAGCGGGTAATACTCCCAATTATGGATGAACGCTTTGTTATAAGCCTCCCCAATACGATCCACCCACTGAAGTAGTTCACGTTTGCTGGCAAAATGCTTAACCTGCAAGCGATGGCGCTCCATTACGCGCCGGGCAATCCGTTCGATACGTTCCGGAATCTTGAAGCTGTCAGAGGGCAAATAGCAGGATACAAAATCGACTTCTTTTTGAAAACCGAGCCCTTCAACCAGGTCAACATAATAGGGGTAGTTGTATGTCAGCATGGTCATCGTTTGGCGATGTTCAAAACCGGAGGTGAGCAGGCCATAGCCGTCAAGCGGTCCCATGCCTTTCGGGCCAACAACGCGGCTCAGACCACGCTTGCAGGCCCAGTCAAAGACGGTCTCGAACAGAGCAGCGGCAGCTTCCGGGTCGTTTTCGCAGTCGAAAAAGTAGAAATTGGCTTCTCTGACACCGTGGTATTGATTGTATGGCCGGTTTTCGATGGCGGCAATGCGCCCAACGTCGCGTCCTTTGTGTACAGCCAGGAAGCACTCAACATCCGAATGCTCGTAGAAAGGGTGTTTTCGCGGGTTGAGTTGGGCGTAGGCATCGCTGTTAAGTGGCGGTACCCACTGCGGACAGTCTCTGTAAAGCCGGTGTGGTAGTTCAACAAAGCGCTTGATCTGCCTTTTGTTTGCAAAGTCCACTCGTTCGATGTGTACCATACCCTGTTCCGAGAGGTGAATACTCGTTAGCTATGATAGTTCTCCCTGATGAGGTGTTCTGTGTCTGCACGTGACCGGTCATTGTTCGGCCTCGTCGCGTATGCCTTTGTTCGCTATGAGTTGGTCAGATGGATGCTTTATTATATCTCGTACCAGAAAGGCAGGCATGGCCTTTGACCCACGTTTTGCGATGCGTGAGTGGAACTGAGCGCATGGTTCGTATCAAGCCGCAATCTGAGGTTGAGATAGATTGATGCCCCACCTGAAGCGGTGGGGCAATGGTCTGTATGTCTAGGTTGATCTCTTCTGCGCTAACGGGTAACAATCGGAATGAACACCGGTTCGCCAAAGATCGCCTGGCGAGTGAGATAGATCATCGATAGCCGAATGCTACTGCGTTGATTTGGGTCACGGCGAGATGTTGCCGTCAGGATCAGATCGTGGCGTAATGGTGCCGGTTGGATCAATGGTAAATCAACGTTGACGATAATCCCAACATCAATTGCGCCGCCGTTGAGGGTTACACTCTCCGGCACTACCTCTACTCTGAATTTGTTGCTCAGCCCGCTGACTGAGAGATCGAAGGTGTCAGTGTCATTGCCCAGGTTTTCCAGCATAATGCCACTAAACGTAATTCGGTTACGACCGTCAGGGATACCTTGGAGACGGTCGCTACTGAGCGCAACGCCGGTTACCAGCCCAACGCGAACGTTATCGAAGACACTTGCGGTAATCGTTGCGTCGCTCCTCGACGTGGCTGTGACACGGATGCTGCTCAGTGCGGTATTGGCAGCGAGACCAGCCGGCAGAGTGAGTAAAACGGCGATGTCACGGCTTTCCCCCGGCCCCAGATCGACCTGATTGGGCGTTGCAATCACGCTGTGGCCGTCACCTTGTAGTGCGGTGATAGTGTACGAATCGGCGGTAAAGCCGAGGTTACGCACGGTGTGCGTGATGACGGTGGTGGAATCAGGCAGCGCAGTAACGGTTCGTGATGGTGTAATCTCAACATCGCGCAGGGCGCCGACCTGAATAATGTTTTCAGCCTTGGCGAGCAGGGTCGTACCGCCATTGGCCCGTGCCTCAACCGTGATCGTATTGCTGGTGCCGGGCAGTGCACTAGTTGGGATGGGTATCGTCACAGTGATCACCGTACTACTACCAGGTCCTAAAACTGGACTGGTGGCAGGATTGACACTGAGACCTGTCCAGCTTGCATCGCTGCTTTGTACACTGAGATCGTAGGCAATGGTTGATGATCCACTATTGCGCAGCGTGTGCGTCAAGACCACTGTGGCCCCTGGTAAACTGTTAACGGTTGTCCCTGCTGACAGCTCAGCCCGATCAACACTGTTGACGGTGACACTATCAAGCACGTCAGCACTGACGGTGGGGTTCCCCTGAGAGGTTGCTCGCACAATGGCCGTTACCGTGGTACCGGCGCTGATGCCAGTGGGGATGGTAATCTGTACGGTGACAGTTGTGCTGGCATTACGCGCCAGGGTAGTTGTGGTTGTCGGAACAACCGTTGCGTTCCAACCAACCGGTAATCCGCTCAGCGTGAGTGTGAAGACGTCAGCCGCATTGCCCGTGTTCGTTAGAATGTGGGTGAAGGTGATCGCCTCGCCAGGATCGCCGTTAGCGGTAAGTGGTGTTGGAGCGAAGCTCAGATCGCGAATCGTCACTACCGTGACAGTAACGTTCGTACTGGCAGTACTATCAGGTGCAGGAGGTATTTGACCACCGTTACGCGCAATCGCCCGTACTTCTACAATAGCATTCCCGCCGTCGGCAGTTGCAGGTACGCTTACCTGTAGGGTGTACGTGCAGGTCGTGTTATCGGCAGGTAGCGGCGATGGACAGGTGCTGTTACCGCTAATCAGATTCCACCCTGTAGGTAGTGTTTGGTCGAAATCAAAAGGTGCTGCTGCATTGCCACCGTTGCGCACTGTCACAGTGATGGTTGCTGTGTCACCAGGGAGAACTGAGGCAGGCGTTACCAACGGTGTACCGACGAACACCGGGGTACCGCCACCGATGACCTGCACCGTGCCACTTGCCGTTTGGGTAGGCGGTGGGTTACTGCCTCCTGTCACGCCAGCCTGAACGGTGAAATTGTACGTGCCGACCGGCTCATTAGCGCTTGCGGTGACGGCAAGCGTAATCGGACGAGATTGACCAGCGGCCAGCGTGAATGAGCCTGCTGGCGTCACATTAAAGGTGAGACTAGAGGCGGGACTGGTAGTGGCGGGTGGCGTTATCGAAAAAGTATCGGTGAAGTTGCCGGTGTTGGTGATGGTATAGCTGAAGTTCACCGTTGCTGCCGGAGTCAGTTGTTGACTAGTCGGTGGTTGAGCGACGAACGAAAAATTGCGCACAACGGGGACACGAATTGTATCAACCGTCGCTGGATCGCTCTGCTCGGTAAAGGTCTGGCTCCCCTGCTGGCTCACCGCTCGCACTCGGAATGAGAATGGATAGTCTCCCGCGAGGAGGGTCGGACTATCTGGCGTATTCACAACGATAGTCAGCGTTGTTGTCGCGCCAGGATTCAAAGTTGAGCTGGCTAGGGTTGCAGACTGAATGCTCCAACCGGTAGGTGGTGTCCCGGTGAAGAGAGGTAAGCCGCTGATCCCGTCGGCTCGAACAACACTAAAGAGACCACTGAGCTGACCAGTATTGGTGACAGTATGAACAAACGTGACAGTATTCCCCGTCCGTTCAACAATCTGACCCGGTGAAATTTCAGGGCGCGCCGGAATAATCGTGACCGCCTGAGCAGTTGTCGTTAATGTTACCGGGTTCGAGACGGTTTGATCACTACGTGCGGTAACAGTTGTGGTATCAGTATCACCAGCAGTAGCGGTCAAGGGAACAATCACGCTGATGAGGACCTGCACACTACCGTTTGGTGGCACCTCTACCAGCGCTGGTCCGCTCGTCCATCCACGATTGCTATCAAGGAACAGCGTATAGGTGCGGGTCACCGAAGCGGTATGGCTCAGGGTGAGCGTGTATGTTGATGTGCTGCCGATACTAACTGCGCGGCTGCTACCACCGACAACCGTCAGGGTGGCGGTTGGCGCACTGCACGCATCAGTTGCATTCACGTCGAGCGCATTAGAGAAAGGTGAGCTGTTGCCGGTTGTAGGGTTGTGAACGGTTGCCGTAATAAATCCCAGACATCCGGTAATATTCGCGCTGAACGTCCCGCCACTGCCGGTTGTAGTACTGGTCAGAAAGACCGGTCCCTCACGATCACGGTCTGTCACGCTGGCACTGCTGGTGAAAATCTCAACGATGCAGCCGGTACCACAACCAGTTGTACCACTAACGATTGGCGAACCGGCAGTAATCGGATTAAACGTTGGCGCAGCGAGATTTCCGTTCGCGCCGCTGCCGAGACCAATTCCATCTTGTGCGTTATCCTGAGTTGTATTCCGTGAGATTAAAATACCGGTCACGGAGTCGGCTACGAAAATACCATGACCGGCACCGAGACGACCATTTCGTACCAGCCGATTACCGAACAGTTGATTGGTACTACTCCTAACGGTGATACCGTGAGCCGCATTGAATGCAGGGGTATTGCCCTGTCCGGTAAAAGCGATAAGATTAAACTCGATCCGGTTGTTACTACCGCTGTTGAGTTGAATACCGTCTCTCCGAGTAGTTGTGCCGCTACCGGGGGTATCGCTGCTCGATGCCCTTACACCAATTCGGTTACCGGTGATAAGATTGTTAGTCGCGTTGTTACGAATATTAATCCCGCGATCAACCCCGCCAATCAGGTTATCTCGGACAACATTATTACTGGCGTTACTGATCCGTAGGCCTTCACTTTCGGGAACAATACTACTGGTGCTACCGACCAGGATACCACTACCATCAGCACGGATTCCGAGATAGTTGCCCTGGATGGTATTGTTACTTACTGAACAGGTTGTTGTGCAAGGCTCGATCAACACAGCGGCCCCAGAACCGGTAACGGCAAAGTGTCCAGCGGCAATCACATTGCGATCCGCCGGATTTGATCCCCCAATAATGGAATCGCTCCCGTTCTCGATCCAGATGCCAGCGTCGCCGGTACCGTAGCCTACAGTCGAACTGTTAATGGTCGTCGTTGTCGTTTGGGTGCCATTTGGATGAACGCCGATGTAATTCCCCCGTACCACTGTATTCCCAGAGCGAATGCGGATACCGTTTGTGCGTGCACCGGCGATCACATTACCTGGCCCAATAGTGGTCGAAATAGCATTACGACCAACAAACACACCTTCGCCACCGACTGACTGGTTAATGGTACCGTTCCCGACTGGGAAGGGATTACCACCCGCATCAAGCGCCACACCGATATAATTCCCAGCAATTGTCGTAGGTCCGGTAGCAAATGGGGTGTCGGCAATAACAATCCCACCTCTGGCATTCCCACTGATATAGTTCCGTCCGGCAAGGGGATTCAGTGGATCGCCGATCTCGGTATTGATTGCGCCATACACACCACCGCCGCTAACCAGGACACCGATGCGGTTGGCAATGACGGTACCGGTCGGGTTGACACCAATCCAGTTACCGGTAATGCGGGTGTTACGAGGAATAGAGGGGGCGTTGCTGCTTGCAGCATTGCTAAACAAGACAATTCCGGCGGCATTCGTGCCGGTGTAGCCACCGATAACATTATTACTGATGAATGTATTGTAGGCGTAATTCTCTACTGAGATGCCACCGAGATTATCCGCAGCGATGGTCGGATCAAGATCAGCATCGCCGTTTACTGTCGTACCAATAAAGTTTCCAACAATCTGGTTGCCATTGAGTGGGGTTGTATTCAGGTTGTTGCTCAGCCCAATGTCGGCAACAGTATTACCACTAATCACATTCCGGTCGGCGGGATTACCGGTACCGATCCGGTTATTGCTGGCCCCACCGTCGATCAGAATGCCGTAGCCAGTATTTGGCTCTGGTAAGCCGTTCAAATGCCCAATCCAGTTATTCACAATCAGATTATTCTGGGCATTGTTGCGGAGATAGATACCGGAGCCTCCGCTTGTGAAACCGATGCTCTTGCTAAAACGAATGATCACCAACCCGCGGATGACATTGTTATTTGAAGCGATGACAATACCGTGGGCTGGGATAATGTTGTTACTACTGTCGCGGAGCTGTTCTCCACTGAGAACGACGGTATGGTTTGTGCCAGCATCGATGGTCGTGTTTCCTTCGATTAGAGGTGGTAGACCGCTATCGCGGATATAAATGGTACCACTCACACTGAAGGTAATTGTGTCGGGTACGCCATTACTGTTGGCAACAGTGATGGCCTCGCGCAATGTACAGCCCCCTGGATCGGTGGTGCAGGCGCCATCGTTGGTATCGGCAAGCGAATTGACAATCAGTGATGCTGCCTGTACCGGTTCGGCGATCGGAAACAGGCTGACCAGGAGAAACGTAAGGAGTGCAATCCGAAAGCGACGATCCATAGGGTCACTCCTTAATTTACGACCAACGGTATCCAGACTGCCGGTACCAGAATCCCCGACGAATCACGAACAACTGCTATATCCTGCACTTCAGCGCCGCTGAGTGGCTCAGTGGTACCAGGTATCGATGCCCAGATGCGCAACGTTTCACGGGTGCCGGGCAAGATCAATTCACTAATCCGTACCCGTACCCGTAGTACCATCTGATTAATCTTGCCACTACCGGCCACATTGTCGAGTGTGACCCGATTATCACTGATGGTGACGCCAGCAGTTGCCGACTCAAAAGCGATCAGCGTGCTACCACGACTGGCGGCAAAATTGAGCTGGAACGTTGCCCGTCCGTTGCTGGTGTTACGTAATGTGTGCAAGAAGACAACCTCACGGCCAGCCTGCACATCTTGTTCGTAACTGCTGCGCAATTCAGCGCTATAGCGCAGACCAACGGTGGTGGTGTCGGTTATGGTGATGGCCTGTGCACCAAATCCGCGTGGGGTAGCGGTGATAATCGTTGTTGCACGAACCGGATTACCGTCTGGCGTAGTCGTTTGTGCACCGGTAGGAACTGTGATCCGAACGGCAATCTCTGCACTCGCCCCCGGCGCCAAGGTTACCGTTGGTGTTAACACTGTCGTATTGTAGGTGTCAAGCCCAATCAGGTCGGCAGTGGTTGCACTCACATCGATGGGCACGGTCACGTTGCCATTGTTCGTGATTTGATGACGATAGATGTACGTATCGGCAGGAAGCACGGTAGCCGAGCTATTTGCCGGACTGGCCGTTAATACCGGTAATGCCTGCACTGCTGTGCGCAATGTCTGTGTGATCGGGTTCAGACCGGGTGCAGTCAATGATAGCGTTGTGGTATCGGTGATCGGTACCTGGATCGACGGGTGGCTACCGGTTGGTAACGTGAGCGTCACTGTAAGCACGCGACTGGCGCCAGGAGCAAGTGCAAAGCGATCAGTCGGCTCGACGCTTGGTGTCCAACCGCTTAGGGTGCCTGTGGTAGTAAGGCGGAGACGGTTAATCTGCAACGTTCCGTGATTCTCTACCTGTAGTCGATAACGAACAGTACTGCCAGGTGCTGCACTTTGATTGACTGGATCAAGCGGGGTCAGCCGTAGATCAACGGTCGGGGTGAAGATGTGAAATGACGATGTATTTCCAAACCGGTCTGTCGCAGCAAAGATGAGTTGAGGATAGGTGGCAGGAAGATCGATCATTTGTGCATTAAATACACCACTGGCGTCGACCTGATCGATCTCAGAGCGGATAACACCGTTGACTAACATCTCAAGCTGTTGCCAGCCTTGTCCGTCAGGGACAGCCAGATCGGGTTTCGGCGCATAGACTTGGATTGTGCAGCCAGCGCATGCTGAGATTGGAATGAGGTCTTCTTCACGCTCAGCCGCACTGGGAAAGATTCGACCGGTTATCAAACCGTCTTGTGAGAGTTGCAGGTCGAAGGGTGGATCAATACTGTGATTAGGCCGGTTGAGGGTCTGATCAGGATCAGGGCCGGTCCCGTTATACAGCGTTGTGTTATCGAGGTGAATACCCCCCAATCCATTCGCTGACATCTGATTTTGCGTGACACGAACTCGCTGGGCGCTATCGGTTACCAGCACCCCATAACCGGCATTGGATCGTATGCGATTGCCGGTTATCACCACACTACGGCTAGTACCACCGATCTGCACCCCATCACCACCGTTCTCCTCAATCTCATTCAGATTGTCAATCGTGACCGCATTCGAGTCGGTCAGGCGAATGCCATCATCTGTATTCAGCCGCAGCAGATTACCGCTTAAGGTAGCGGTCGTAACATTCGTTAACGCAATACCAACACCGGCCGGACGCGGCAGCAGCGTGGAGCTGCTGGCTGGATCGGCAATCCAGCCAATCCGATTTTGGGTGATGGTTGCCGTCTGGACATCGGTCAGATCGATACCGGCAGTATTGCTATTACCGCCGATCACATTGCTAGCAATCGTTACCTGCGATGCACTGTTAACACGGATGGCAGGGCCGAGATTGGCCGCAGCAACGCTATAGGCATCCCCAGTGGTATCACGGCGGAGACCAAAAATGTTGGCTCGAACCGTAATACTCACACTATTGCTACCACTGATGTCGATCCCTGGGCCATTCGCACCAGCGATCACATTTCCAGTTGTCAGACCGATTGTCAGATTGGTGCTGTTGTTCACAGTAATGCCGGCAGCAGCACTCCCTGCGACACTACGGCGACTAGCGTGTAACCCGATCACATTGTTATCAAAGGTCACATTGCTGGCATTTTGTATCTGTACATCAGCGGTGGTATTGGCGGCTATTGTGGAAGCAGTGACAGTAATGCCACTGGCACCATTGATGACCAGACCTTGTTCATTAGCAATGGCCACATTACCGGGGAGTGCGCCAACAAATGCGTTTACCACTGCGATATTGCTGGCGTTAGGGCCAATCCAAATACCCGGTCCACCATTGCCACCGATACGTAGCAATGTACTGGCACTGCCAATGGTTGTCACTCCGGCGCTCTCACTTACGTAGATGCCACCCTGAGCGTTTGGACGGGCACTGTTTCCACCCCGACTCAAACCAATCGACACATAACCATTGAGGTTCGTGTTGGCTGGCGCGGCGCCTCCATTCGCGTGGATTCTAATCCCAACTCCGTTATTACCGCTAATGACCAATGGTTGGGTTGCACTCATGCTCCCGATCTGCGTGGCTTGGGCGCCATCTTCAATGCGGAGGCCATCGCCGCCGTTGGCAAATGAGCTTTCTCCCTCCAGGTTAACCCCGATCAGATTACTGGCAACAGTCGTCGTATACGTTTGCGAACCACTGATCAGAATACCACTCAATCCATTGGCACCAATGATGTTCCGTTCAGTGTTGGTCGAGCCACCGACCAGATTCAGCTCCGCCCGCCCATTCGGGTCAATAGTCGTGTCACTGAGAATCTGAATCCCGAACCCACCATTGGGACGAGCAGCAGTTGTGCTGGTAAAGATAACGCCGATCCGATTACCCTGAATGCGATTTTGTGACGCATTGCTGATAACGACACCATTAACGGTGTTCCCGGCAATTGTGTTCGGTGCATTAGCTGTACCGATTTGGTTATTGCGAGCAGCACTGCCACTGATCACAATTCCGTTGCGGTTCCGTAAGTTGTCGGGTGGTATAGTGTTATCGAGCAGTAAGCCAATAGTACAATTGCGGACCACATTATCAGCGCTACTGATATAGATGCCACTCCCGCGATAGCTCCCGGCGTCGTTGCTGGCACCGTAGATGGCCAGCCCTTCGATAATTGCGCCACCACCGCTGAGCACCAGACCGGCATCGCCAGCATTGGCGTTAATTGCGACCTGCGGTGCACTGCTCAGGAGATCAGCCCTGATCGTCACATTTGGTCGGGTAATTGGTGGCAACCGTTGCGTGGTGGTGATGACATAAGGCGCTGATCCCACCGACCCTTCAGTGATCAAATCAAAGCTGATCGTTATCCGATCGGTACCGCTGCTAGCATTTGCCTTTGCAATTGCCTGGCGCAGACTACAATTGTTGTTGGTTAACTGGTCGGTACAATGCACGTTGAGATCGGTTACGGCATTATCAGCCAGAGTATCGACGTACAGTGTAAGACTTACCTGACTGAAACTCTGTTGTGGCCAGAGCAAGGTGTTTCCGAGCAAGAACAGACCAACAACGAGCCACCAGATTTTGCGTGCAGACATGCTCTCTCCTTGCGCCGACATATAGCGCCCGGCATATTACGAAGCAGCGACGATTGGCAACGTTCCACTTGATGTAGATTGTAGCACGCTCACCTGGTAGCGAGAACAGGAGGCGATACAGGAATTTAGTACTGATTTTTATAGGCGGGGGAGCACACCAATTGCCCGTAAATACGCAATCGAAGCGGCGTACTGCTGATCTTCGTACAGGCAAATCTGCTCTTCGCCAGCGCCTCGTTCCCAGGGTGTCCGCCAGTCATCATCGCGTAAACGCATTGTTTGGGCAAAGAGGCGTAAGACCGGTAGCACTTCACGCACATCGCATGGAGGGTATCCTTGCCACCAGTCATCATCGAGAATGCGCACGTGGCGTGCACTGTGACTAACTAGCTCGATCTGGCAAGCTACTTCAGGGGTATACTGCTCGATCAGGTTAAAGATGCGGCGAATGTCAAGATCACCTTCGCCTAACGCACAACGAACGAGCCGCCAGCCATGAGGGGTGGGATACGTTTCGTAATCGGCGAGATGTACATTCCGGATTAGTGGCCTCAGTCGTTCAAAGGCAGCGTATGGAGTTTCACCGACAATCAGGCAATTCACAGCATCGAAGCAGACACCGATGTACGGACTGTCAACAGCAGTACAGATGGCAGACAGATCAGCACTGGTGGCATCTTGATGGTTCTCAACGGCCAGGATAACGTTATGTTCGGCTGCCAGATCGATCACGGCGCGCAATCGATCAGTAATCTCGGCCAAATGAGCTGACCAGTTATCGGTGAAAGAACGACGATATCCTTCCAACACCGGACTGATCAGCACTCGCAGTACACGTGCACCGAGCATCGCTGCGGCAGGAATGTGCGCTCGCAGTACCTCAACATCAACGACGTCGCTATCCGCTACCGGCGTTAGTCCACACAGGCTCAGGCGTTCGCGGAGCGCATGCAATCGATTAGGAGATAGGTCGGGAAGCAGACTCAGAGGTATTTCAATGCTCTGCAAGCCAGCTCTCGTGGCTAGGGCCACCATGTCTTCAACATCGAGTGGCCGACTCACAGCACGAGACGTGCCTCGCCCAAGCAATCCACAACGATAACTAAAACTTAAGATAGAAAGACCGATCAACACGGCCAGACCTCACACACTTTCAGGATAAACATTATACCATAACAAACGTTTTATGCTGAACTTAACAATGTCCTATTGGTTCCCTGGGTGCGCGGGCCACTGGCCCGCGTTGTGCGGTGCTCGGTTTGCCTGGGGGCGTAGACCGCTGGCCCGCGTTGCGTGGTGCTCGGTTTGCCTGGGTGCGCAGACCGCTGGCTCGCGTTGTGCGGTGCTCGGTTTGCCTGGGGGCGTAGACCGCTGGCTCGCGTTGTGCGGTGCTCAGTTTGCCTGGGTGCGCGGGCCACTGGCCCGCGTTGTGCGGTGCTCGGTTTGCCTGGGGGCGTAGACCGCTGGCCCGC
>JAGHYT010000077.1:0-21604 GCA_017743535.1 Chloroflexus sp. | reverse complement strand
CGTCGCCCTGAACCGCGTGCAGCAGAAATTGCTACTGATCCGGCAGGCTGGTTGGCACGGGAAGGGTATGAAGTCTTCTCAACGTTGGTGGTTCAGGCCGCCGGTCAATCAATGACGATAGAGATTTATCGGCGTGATGGTGATGATCCGTTTGTGCTGTACCATCCGGCGTTTTCACCCGGAGGTTTACGAGCAGCGCTCTACTTGCTCCCCCACGCCGACGCAATGGATGAATTGCTGCAACGTGCGCAGCAGATGGTGGCGACACTGATGACGGTAGCGGCGCAGCGGCGAGAAACATCTTAAGCCGGATTTTACCGTCGTCGCTACCGGTCAACTCACCCGTAGCGGTGCAGTTGCTTCCAGAGCGGTAATCAGATCACAGAGGAATGAGTTAAACGGTGTTGGGACACCAAGGCGTTGTCCTTCGCGCACAATTGCACCATTAATCGTCTCGATCTCGGTTGGTACACCACGTAAGATGTCCTGAAGCATTGATGACCAGTTGGCTGCGGTTGCCTGCGCGACTGCCAGTGTTTCGGCAACCGGATCGGCCAATCCGATGGTGATACCAGCGGCCTGGGCAACGGCAACGGCTTCTTCGACTGCACGGCGAACTAGCTTGCTAGCTGCGGGAATAGTTGCCAGTGCACCATTAGGCACTCTCAGGATTGCGGTCAGGGCATTAATGCCGACATTGACGATCAACTTGCTCCAGACTAAGCCGACCAAATCGGTGGAAACACTGGCCGGCAACGAACAGACCCGAAACGCATCGGCAATAGCATAAGCTGTACTCAGTGATGGTGTCGCGGAGAATGTGGTTGTCCCGCGACCGGCGAGGCGAACACGTCCTGGTGCTACCATAGTTGCGCCAAGGGTAGTCACTCCTTGCCCAACTCGCTGGGCGCCGAGCCGGTGGGCAAGCAGTTCAGCGTTCCCCAAGCCGTTTTGCAATGTGTAGGCAACCCCGTCTGCTTGCAATATCTGAGCTGCTACTGTAGCCGCCCAGGAAGTTTGTGCAGCCTTGACCGTAATCAAGGCCACTGCAACCGGCTCAACCTGCGCAGGATCCGTTGTCGCCGTGAGAAACCGAATTTGCTCGCTATCCTCGAAGACACAGCATAGGCCACGAGTATTGATGGCGTTGATATGCTCTTGCCAGGGATCGATTAATACTACCTCATTGCTAGCTGCTAAGTGGAAGCCAATGACGCTACCCAGTGCACCAGCACCGATAATTGCAAGTTTCATAGCGATAAACCTCTAGTGCCTTCAGAAAGACTCTCTGTGCAGCATACCACACCGCCAGGATTGGGGAAGCAGTTTGCAACGTCCTCCTCAAGATGAGGTAAGAGGGCTTGCACCTGGCCAAAAAACATTGAGAAGTCTGAATTACTCTCATTTCTCATCGATGACAACTTGCTTTATACTACTGTCACACCCATGGTATCTCACCGGCAAAGAAGGGGGCTTATGAAACGCTTCTGGAACTGGCTGATAATGAGTTTTCTTGTATGGCTTGCGGCATGTGGCGGAATCGCGGCGCCACCTACGCCTACTCCCACACCCGATCCACGTGCCCTAGCCGCCGCGATTGGGCAGGCAACCCAAGGGAGTAAGAGTGCACATTTTCGCATGACGCTCAGCGGTAAGCCGGTTGCGCTCGATGCCAGTGGCGTCACAATTCTTAACAGCATTGAAGGAGATTTACGTCGTCCTGATGCAGTACTCTCAGTCCTCAATATTACGCTGGGTAGCGCAATTGGTGAAATTCGGACGGTCTCGCTGGCCGGAAAGCAGTTCGCAACCAATCCGATTACACGCCAATGGATGTGTCTGCAGGCCGGTTCAACATTCGATCCGGCAGTCTTATTTGCGCCGGATATCGGTATCGAGGCATTACTTGCCAACAATTTTGCTGACGTGACTCTGGTTGGTATCGAAGACCTTAATGGTCGTCCGCACTATCATCTCCGTGGTACACTACCTGCAGAGCCGTTACGCGCTATCAGTCTCAATCTGCTCGGTGCTGGGCCGGTGGCAACTGATCTGTGGGCCGATCAAGAGACCCTCCGCGCCAGTCGGGTAATCCTGGTCGATACGGCAACTGATACAACGAATCCCAGCACCTGGACGCTTGAGTTTAGCGAGTATGACAAAGCAGTTGATGTACGCGAACCGGTGCAATGTCCATGAAGAACCCTGCGCTTACCAGTGTGAAGGAACGGCCCTTTGATCCGCGTGTGACCTTGGGGCTTGTTTGTCTTGCCATTTTCATCGGCGCCGTTGATCTGACTGTGATAAGTGCGGCGTTGCCGAAGGTTATGATCGATCTGCGCCTTTCGCTTGACACCGAGCTAAACCGTGCTTCATGGGCGGTGAGTGGCTACTTACTGGCCTACACGGTTAGTATCACGTTTATGGGGCGTTTGTCTGACCTGTTTGGCCGACGGAGGGTCTATCTGCTCTGTCTGATTATCTTCCTGCTCGGTTCGGCATGGGTGGCAGCGGCGCCGAATCTGACGATGCTGATCATCGGTCGGGTCATTCAGGCTTTTGGCGCCGGAGCGATGGTGCCGGTTTCGATGGCGTTGGTGGGCGATCTCTTTCCACCAGGGCAGCGGGCAGCCGCCCTTGGTTTCATTGGCGCCGTTGACACTGCCGGTTGGATGGTGGGGCATCTGTACGGTGGTGTGCTGATGCGTATCTTTGACGACTGGCGCCTCCTCTTCTGGCTCAATCTGCCCATCGGGTTGGTTGCACTGGTGCTCACGTGGTATGCGCTGCGACAAGTGCCAACGCCACCGCGACCCGGTCACTTTGACTGGCCGGGAACACTCTTGCTGAGTGGGAGTCTGATTGCATTGAATGTTGGGTTGGCCGCTGGGAGTGAGCTGGGAGCGACTGATTTTTACGGTGAACGTCTAGGTCCGCCACCTTACGCTGGACCGTTGGTTTTGGTAGCTCTGATATTGCTGGCATTGTTCGTTTGGGTTGAGCGGCGCAGTGCCGATCCGCTGATCGGTATCGAATTGTTTACTCAGCGGAATACGGCCATAGCCTGCCTAATTAACGTGGTTGTTGGGTTTGGTCTGGCGATTGCAATCACAAATGTGCCACTCTACATCAATACTCGGCTGTTGCTCTATCACCCAACCGATAGTGATATTTTGCGTATTGCAGCCTGGGAGGCAGGCTGGATGCTTTCGGCACTAACCCTGACGATGGCGGCAGCGGCACTTCCCGGAGGCTTCCTGACCGCACGTTTTGGAGCGCGGCTACCAACCGTATTGGGGCTGAGTCTGGCACTGCTTGGTTACATGCTGATGGTGTTTTGGGGGCCAGATGTTACCTATGTGAGGATGGGTCTAGAGTTGGCCTTGACCGGTATTGGTTTAGGCCTGGTGATTGCGCCGGTAGCCGACACAGTGGTCGCATACGCTGGTGAAGATCGGCGAGGGGCCGCATCGGCGCTGGTCATTGCCCTGCGACTGGTAGGGATGACGGTCGGTGTCGCAATCCTCACGATGTGGGGTGTTCATCGCCAGGATGAATTGCGACGTGCTGGCGTCGACAATCCGCTCGCCGTTGCCGATCCTGCTAGATTTCTAATGGAAATTGCAGCCCAGGTCATTGGGGAAACCTTTCTCTTTGGCGCTGCTGTGTGTCTGATCGGGTTGCTGGCCGGGATGGCGATGACCGCTGCCCTTCGTCAGCGTTAACTGTCATCGTCTGTGGTATGATGAGGAAGTAAGTCACAGGAGCTGATAGCTCCATAAGGATACACTCAATGCATGACGAAGAGATTCAACGGCTGATCACCCAGTATTTACCGTCTGAAGTGCGCGCCGGGCCACCAGAGATTAGACGTTACAGTGATGAGATACTCATCATTCTCCAGATCGGTCATTCGGTTGAAGAGATTCCACGATTGCGCGAACAGACGCGCCGGAACCGAATGCGGATCGCTCGTGAAATTGAGCGGCATAGCGGCGTGCCGGTTGCATGGGGGATGCGTGCGGCTGAGCATGAAGTGCTCTTCACCACTCGCACGGTACCGGTTATGACAAGGCTCGGTCGCGCTGAACGTGAATTGCTCGATCTGCTGGTAGCAGTCGGGATTGCTGACACCCGTAGTAGCGCATTAGCCTACATCGCTCGTGCGTTTGCGTTTGAGCACCGCGAATGGTTAGCCGAAGCACGTTTAGCCGTTGGTGAGATGGCGCGAGTACGTGCTCGCCTACAACTCCAACCGCGTTCAGGGCCGCCTGTGTTGCCGCCGGAGCTGAACGATGGCGCTTGACAAAATAGCCCAACTGCTGGTAACCTAATGGGCGACGGGGCGTGGCTCAGCCTGGTAGAGCACCGCGTTTGGGACGCGGGGGTCGTGGGTTCAAATCCCTCCGCCCCGACCACATTTGCCAAGTGGCAATGACCGCCGGCCGCAATCCGGCGGTCTTTGTATGTGGAGTGGCTATGGCGACAGTTCTGATCATTGAAGATGAGACAACGCTGGCCGAGACGTTGCGCTACAACCTTGAACGTGAGGGGTATATCGTCATCGTTGCCGCTGACGGTGTGCAGGGTCTCGACCGTGCGCGTCGTGATCAGCCTGACCTCGTCGTGCTCGATATTATGCTGCCCCGCCTCGATGGCTTTTCGGTTTGCCGTATCCTTCGTCAAGAGAGTGATGTTCCCATCATTATGCTCACTGCTCGTCAGGATGAGGTGGATCGGATTGCCGGTCTTGAACTGGGCGCCGATGATTATATGAGCAAGCCATTCAGTCTTGGTGAGTTTCTGGCTCGTGTCCGAGCTATTCTGCGACGCAGTGAACGGCAGCCGCATTCGATTGTGCGTGAAATCTTCGAGGCAGGCGCTATTCGGGTGGACACCAGTAGTCGACGGGCATGGCGCAATGGTCAGGAACTCAATCTGCCGCAGAAAGAGTTTGATCTGCTAACCTGCCTGATGCGTAACCGTGGGATTGCCCTCACTCGTGATCTCTTACTCGAACGGGTCTGGGGCCAGGATTTCATTGGCGATAGTCGAACAGTTGACGTACATATTCGCTGGTTGCGCGAGAAGATTGAGCCAGACCCCAGCAAGCCGACTTATATTCAGACGGTTCGTGGAGTTGGCTATCGGTTTGAACCACCCACTGACGAAGTGTAAATCGCACCAATGACGCTGCTTGAATTAACCCTTACCGTGGCCACGATTGTTCTGACGATAGTGCTCGTCGTGGTTGCCCATCGACAGCGTCGGATCGCTCGCTCGTCATTGCCCGTCATACCACCTCCTGATCAGCTACCTCCTCAACAGCCTGACCGTGTGGTTGCTTCTGCTATACCAGGGTCAAGTGTCACCTCCGAAAAACCTGCTTTTTTCGATATTAACCGCCAGTTACTCTTCCTGGCTCTGACCCAAGCGATTGATAGTGGCGTGATCGTCGTTGATACTGAACGCTCTATCGTTTTCCACAACGACCTGGCAGTACATTTGTTGGCTGCGCGAGCACCGGTCGTTGGTCACGGTCTGATTATGCTCTTACGTGATCATCAGGCCGATCATCTGGCGCAAGAAGTTCTGACCGATGGTGAACGCAGGGAGTTGACGATCCGCCCGCTTACAACCGGGCGGACACTTCATTTGCACTATGTGCCATTAATAGAAGATGGTGAGAAGCCGGTAGGTACACTCATTACCATTCGCGACCTGACCCAGATTAGTATGCTCGAGCGGGCGCGCCGTGATCTGGTAGCCAATGTCTCACACGAGCTACGTACTCCACTGGCATCGCTGAAACTGCTGGTTGAGACACTACAATCTGCACCACCACCCGACATTGCCAGTCGAATGCTAGCCCAGATGATGCAAGAGATTGACGCAGTTACTCAACTAGTGGAAGAACTGCACGAACTTTCCCGTCTTGAGTCAGGCCGTGTTTCCCTCAAACTGGAACCGTTGCCGGTCTGGCCGGTTATCGAGCGTGCTGTTGAACGCATCCGCCCCCAGGCTGACCGTAAGCAACAGACAATCTGTGCAGTCAGTGGTGGTGATCTCCCATTAGCGCTGATGGATGGGGATCGGATTGGGCAGGTTTTGCTGAACCTGCTGCATAACGCAGTCAAGTTTACTCCCGAACATGGCACAATTACGGTGGCGGCGCAGGTGCTCAACCTCGAGCACGATGATCCACCCTCGTATGCGGAGCGTCCGCCCCATCAGGCAGGAACGTGGCTCTTGATCAGTGTCAGCGATACCGGTATCGGCATTCCCAAACACGAAATCCCACGTATCTTTGAACGCTTTTACAAAGTTGATCGCGCACGTACCCGTCACGCTGGCGGCACCGGGCTGGGTCTGGCAATTGCCAGACATCTGGTCGAGGGGCATGGCGGACGCATTTGGGCCAGTAGTCAGGAAGGTCATGGCTCGACCTTCTGGTTTACGCTACCGGCTGCATAGTGCTGCCGGTGCGGGTCAGGTTCTCGACCCGACGGGGTCAGGGGGGAACGTCTTTAGATTTCGTGTACGGAGATGTTGGTCCTCACCGTTTTCCCTTCCTGCTTACGCTCCCGCAGAGGGCGAGGAAGAGAGAAAATTGCCCTCTCACCTTCCCCTTACTACTCTTTCTTTCTTTTCACGTCCGTCGGTGTACTGTTGCTCTACCAATGCCGGCAACGTAAACCACACGAGCGTACCTTGATTGAGTGTACTCTCAACCCCAATCGTGCCACCGTGGGCTTCAACCAGTCCTTTGGCGATTGAGAGGCCAAGCCCGGCATTACTACCAGTCCGTTCGCGTGCCGGATCAACGCGATAGAAACGCTCGAAAAGGTGTGGGAGATGTTCAGGTGCGATCCCGCAACCGGTATCACGCACGCTCAGGCGCACATACTTCCCGACCAGTTCTGCGCTGATCGTAATCGTGCCCCCAACCGGTGTATAGCGCAGGGCATTATCGATCAGGATCAGTAATACTTGACGTAATCGGTCAGGGTCGGCATTCACGACACCAGATGCGTTATTGAGCATCACTGTGATACCTCGCTCTTCACCCAACCGACTCACGTGGCGGTGCAATTCGCTCAGGAAATCTCTGAGGTCAATCCTTTGTCGTTGGAGGGTTAATGCCCCACTATCAAGTCGCGAGAGGGTCAGGAGATCATCGACCAGTCGGCGCATATGATCGCTCTCACTCAAGATGTCGCTCAGCAATTCGCGGTGATCGTCATCGGTTGTACTACGCAGAGCAACTTCGGCACTGGCGCGAATCAGTGTTAGTGGGGCACGCAGTTCATGGCTGGCACTGGCAATAAAGCGTAACTGGCGTGCCCAGGCGTCTTCTGCGGGCCGCAGGGCGCGTCCGGCTAACCACCAGCTAGCGATGCCAATGATTATGGCACCGACAAAACCAAAGCTGACAAGACCGATCATCAGTTGATTGAGCACTTGCTCTTGATCGGTGAGTACGCGCCCCAACTGAAGAGCCGCCGGACCATCAGGACGGGTCAGGCGGTAGGTGAGGAGTCTGATCCGTTGTCCGCTATTAATGGTAATGGTGCGTAAATCCGAGCCGTTCTGTAATGCGGCTGCCAATGCTTCTTTATCGGCAGTCATTGGCAGAGCTGCCGGATTGGGGTTGAAGAGGATTCGACCCTGTGTATCGAGCGGTAACACGAAGATCGAAGCAATCTCAGCATCATAGGCTATTGGTGGTGAGGAAATACCGGTAATAGGATCACGTTGGGGGTCTTTGATCTCGATACCGACAATCCGACCGCTGTATGCGTCGATGGTGATTTCACTATCATCACGAAGTTTCACCTCGTAATACCGACCGTTGTCTTTCAGTTCAATACGCTTAATCTGACCACCGCGTACCGATAGTGCGATTCGGCCTGCTTCTTCTGCACTCAACATGCGTGAACGAGTGATCCCACCTTCATTGCGTAAGATCGACCAGTCGATGTCGGCTGCAGCGAGTTCGGGCGGGAGTGGTGCGTTCAGCGAATGAAACTCGTGCACCATTTTATGGTAAAGAGCCAGATCGGTGGTACGCTCGAAGTAGCGGGCCACGATTACGTAAGCTCCGCTACCGACCAACCCAATGATCGCAACCGCAGCCAGCGCGTAAAACAGGGTAAACTGCCAGCGCAGAAGTTTAAACACGCTCTACCTCCAGTCGATACCCAATACCACGTACCGTGACAATCGGGTCAGGCTCACCTGGGGCGTTGAGTTTCCGCCGCAGATACGAGATATAGACATCAACCATCTGGGGTTGTACGTCGTGCTCAAACGACCAGACATAATCAAGAATCTGTTGGCGCGTGAGTGTTTGACCGGCGTTCCGCAGCAGATACTCAAGCAATCGCCACTCGGTCGGCGTCAGATCAAGCCGTCGCTCACCCCGTCGTGCTGTATAGGTGCGCAGATCGAGGACGAGCGCACCGGCGCGTAGTTCATCGTTGCCCAGATTGGGGCTAAAACGCCGACCAAGGGCGCGGATACGGGCCAGTAATTCTTCAAAGGCAAATGGTTTTACCAGGTAATCGTCGGCGCCACTTTCAAACCCCAGCACCTTATCTTCAATCTGACCGCGAGCCGTTAGTAAGAGCAATGCTGTCGGTAAACGGGCTGCCCGTACAGCACGACAAATTGATGGACCATCACGGCCTGGCAGCATCCAATCAATGATGGCTACATCGTAGGTGCCCTGTAACAGGAGATCAAGCCCACTCTCACCGTCATGCGCGACATCCACAGAATGTCGTTCATCACGTAAGACACGCTCAATCAAACGGGCTAGTCGTTTGTCATCTTCTACGATTAAAATCCGCACATGCTACTCCCAGAGATGATTTTTTGCAAACAACGTAAGACACGCTGAATCATTTTCTCTCTATCGGTTATACCGCACGAATCTTGGAAAAAGATTGGAAATTATTGCTGCCATTCTAAGACACTTTTGAGAAAAGGTCGCTACTCTGAGGGGCGTAGACGGCAATCAATGATGAGAGGAACGACTATGCTGAAACAATTCTTCCGACCGCGTAACGTATTCATTGGGCTAGTGACAATCTTCATCCTCATGCAACTGGTGCCGGTCTGGGCCTGGCAGACGAATCCACCAGTACTGAATGATGTTGCCTGGACGACACCGGAAGCGGCGAGTATTGCCCGGCGCGCCTGCTACGATTGTCACAGTAACGAAACGGTCTGGCCGTGGTACAGCAAGATTGCCCCTGCTTCTTGGCTGATTACCTACGATGTGATCAAAGGTCGAAACAAGTTGAACTTCTCGCTCCCGCTGCGCGAACCGACTGAATTGGCCGCAGAGATTGCCGAAGTGGTGCGAGAGGGCGAAATGCCGCCACGTCAGTATCTGGTCCTGCATCCTGAAGCTCGACTCTCGCCAGCCGAAATCCAGGCATTGATCGGAGGTACGCCTGGCGGTGCCGGTATGGGATCGGGTGAACGTGACGATGACTAGTTTGTTTTGTGAATGCTCTGCAATTTGAACAAATGTAGGGAGGTGTCATGATGAATCGCACAATGTTATTCATTGCAGCAACCCTGACGGCGTTTATGTTGGTCGTGATCGGTGGTGTAGTCAGTCGGATAAGTACAACATCAAGCCCTGAGCCGGTACCTACCGAGATTGTAGTTGAAATGACGCCGATCTCTGTTCCGGCCCTCGATCCGACGGCTGAAGCCCTTCTACGTGAGCGTGAAGCAGCGTATCAGGCTGCTCTGGCTGAGGCAAATCGGCGGTTGGCCGAAGCCAATCAACAGTTGAATACCGCACAACGTGAACTGAACGAAATGTCAGCGCAGGTATCTGTTCCGGCACCAGCAGCGCCAGCGCCTGCTGCTCCGGCGCCAGCAGCGCCAGCCCCTGCGCCAGCAGCGCCAGCGCCTGCTGCTCCGCCAGCGCCTGTCTACGCCGTCTCACCTGAACAGGCTCAGGCTATCGCGCAAGCTAATGCTCAGGGCGCTACCTTGATACGTGCTCCAGAGCTGGTTAGTCTACAGGGTGTGCCTGCCTACGAAGTGGTATTTGATCGCGGTGCAATATACGTCGATGCCCAGACTGGCGCGATTCTGGCAAACACGATCAGTACAGGTACTCAGGTGGCCAATGCGATTAACGAAGATCAGGCAATCGCAGCCGCTGTTGCTTACATGGGCGGTGGCACGGTTGCGAAGGTGAAGCGTGAATACGAGCACGGTGTGGATGTTTATGAAGTCAAGTTTGCTGATGGCAGTGAGGTGTATGTTGATGCGTATAGCGGCCAGGTTGTGTACGCTAAGGTGAAAAATACCGTCAATGAGAATGATGATGGCAAGAAAGACGACGATCACGACAAGGACAAGAAAGATGACGATCACGACAAGGATAAGAAAGATGATTAGAACGAGGTAGTAATTGCTTGCCGAAGGAGCACTACGATGAATCAGACCCGAAAACCCATGCGTGCCGATGTCTCAGGATTAAAATGGGCGATCAGCACCGCAGCCCTCGCAGCGACGATTGGTGGTTGGGGATGGCTCACAGCACAGAATCCACCGGAAGTCGCTATCGCCGCGCCACAAATCGCTGTCCAGCCACCGGCGGTTGAGCGACAACCGTTGCCACCATGGTTAACTGACGATCCAATGCTGCCGGTGCTACCAACTGTTGTGCCGCTAAACATTCCGGCCCGCGATCAGGTAGCGGCGCCACCGCCCGCGCCAGCGGCGCCACCACCCGCGTCAGCGGCGCCACCGCCCGCGCCAGCGGCACCACCACCCGCGCCAGCGGCGCCAGCATTGCGCGAAGTTACCATTCCGGCGCCGGCTCCGGCGCCAGCTCCGGCTGCTCGGACCCGATCATCACGTTGAGGAGACACCGGCGATGCAACAGCGCAGCTTTTGGGCGATGGGTTCAACAATAACGATTGTGATCGATAGCGATGAAGCGAACGCTCGGAGTGCATTTGCTGGCGCCTACCAGACGTTTCGTGCCTACGAGCGCATATTAAGCCGCTTCCAGCCGCACAGTGACCTGAATGCGCTCAATCGTTGCGCTGGACGTGGGCCACAGCGGGTTGGACAGACACTCTGGCGAGCGTTGCAACACGCGCTGTGGATGGCATACCGTAGTGATGGTCTAGTGACGCCGGCGGTGGGTGAGGCGCTGCATACTGCCGGTTATGATCGCGATTTTCGTCAGATGGCCGGTATATCAGCAGCCGATTTAAGAACGCCCTCACCGGTGCCTGACTGGCGTCTGATACAGTGCGATCCACGTCGCCGTACTGTCGCCATTCCTGCCGGTATGCGCCTTGACCTGGGGGGCAGTGCAAAAGGTTGGACAGCGACACTGATTGCACGTCGCCTGGGACGTCGCTATCCGACATTGGTGGATGCTGGTGGCGATATTGCCCTTAGTGGCCCACGTCGTGATGGTTCTCCCTGGCCGATTGAAGTGGCCGATCCGTTTCATCCTGATCGGGGTCTCGCATTGCTCATGCTGAGACGAGGTGGGGTGGCTACGTCGGGGGTCGATTACCGACGCTGGCTTCACCGTGGGAAGTGGCAGCACCATCTCATCGATCCGCGCACCGGTGATCCGGTGCGCACCGATCTCCTCACCGCGACAGTGATTGCACCGACCCTGTCGCTGGCAGAAATGGCCGCCAAGGTGATATTGATCCTCGGCGCCGAGTCAGGCTTGCATTGGTTAGCCGATCAACCCAATATGGCCGGATTACTGGTACATCGCGATGGTCAGATCATCCGCACCCCAAATGTTGATCGTTACTGTTGGCAATCATCAATGTCAGCGAATCGGTAATCGCTCTAACATCAATTCAATGGAGGACCAAGCGTATGAGTGTGCATCCAGCAACAAATGATCAGCCGCTACAGAGCGGACAGGATAGTCAAATCAAAACACCACCACGGCCAGCCCGCCCGCAACGCACGATGACGGCCAATCCAGAACTGGTCGAGCTGCCACCGGCGATGTCACTTTCCACCCTCTTCATTCTGCTGGTCGGGACGGTACTAGGTGCATTCGCTGCTGTCATGGTCTCACCTACGTGGGCGCCCGCTCTCAGCACCTCCCTCTTGGGCGATGAACCAAAAGCATACTGGTATCTCTCACGCAGTAGTGCGGTTGCCGCTTACGGATTACTCTGGTTGTCGATGGTGTTTGGTCTCTTAATGACGAACCGGATGGCAAAGTTGTGGCCAGGTGGGCCGGGAGCGTTCGATCTGCACCAGCACACCAGTTTGTTGGGGTTGGCCTTTGCTATCTTCCACGCCTTAATCTTGCTCGGCGATCGTTACATTAGCGCAACTCTCGAGCAGGTGCTCACCCCATTTGGATACAGCGGCTACGAACCGTTCTGGGTGGGGCTGGGGCAATTGGCCCTCTACGGCATGGCAATCATCAGCTTCAGTTTCTACGTCAAGCAATGGATTGGTCGGACCCTCTGGCGGCTTATCCACTTCCTCAGCTTTGTGATCTGGCTGCTGAGCCTGTTACACGCCTTATTCAGCGGCAGTGACAGTGAACTTCTTGCCGGATGGTACTGGTTTAGCGGTGGAAGTGTTCTGTTCCTGACCATCTATCGAGTGTTGGTATCGTTCCAGCCCGCAAAACCACGGCCATCGCGCAGCGAAGGATGAAGCGTTTCGAGAAGAGAGATCACAACTCAGGTCACCTAACTTACACTTGTTACAGCGGATTGCGTTCGCTACACTGACAACATGGTTGCGCAAGGAAGCCCAATCGCCACAAAGGAGTGCGCAATGACGACGCTCAATCATCCTCATACAGAAGTCGGTGTGCTGTCTCCAGCAGAGTTGTATGCCGAATTGTCAAGCGAACAACCACTGTTCATCCTCGATGTGCGCAATGAACAGGAATTTGCCCGCAATCAGGTACGTGGACGGCACCCCATTCCAACGATCAACATTCCTTATTTCGAGTTTATTGAAGACGAGGCAGCGGCGATTGCCCGAGTACCGACAGATCTGCCGCTGACCGTCATTTGCGCCAAAGAGGGTTCAGCGCAGTATGTGGCTGAGTTGTGCGCTGCTCGTGGCATAACTGTCCGTTACCTGCTCGGTGGATTCAGCGCCTGGCGCGATTTTTATGCCGTACACGAGGTAGTTAATGCCAGTTGGGGACGGATCATTCAGCTTGTTCGACCAGCTCGTGGCGACCTCAGCTATGTGATCATCAGTGCCGGTGAGGCGGCGGTCATCGATCCAGGTCAGCACATTCATCTGTATCAAGAGATTATCGCTGATGCGCAAGCAGACCTTACGCGGGTCTTGTTAACCCATCTTGCTGCCGGACGGGTCTCAGGTGGGGTTGGTTTGGCCAATACTCGTCATACGCTGCTCTACATGCATCCTTACGATGCCATTCACCCACGGACATTACTGCCAGCTCAGTTTCGGTATCAGCCACTGCTCGGTGGTGAACGACTGCCACTCGGTCAGGTGCTCATTGAAGCGCATTGGTTCCCTGGTCATACGCCTGGTCATCTGATGTATCGTATTATTTCGCCGCTTGGTGAGCGATTCCTGTTAACCGGTGATGCACTCTTGATCGGGGGATGCGGTCGTACCGATCTGGGTGGTCATGCCCTGGAGTGGACAGAGCTACTCTACCGTAGTTTGCACACAGTTCTTCCTGCACTAGTAGACGATCAAACGCTTATCTTACCATCGTCTACGATTGGTCTAACCGAGGCGCGTACCGATGGTGTGATAGCCGCTCATTTTGCCTATCTCCGTTCAATGCACCCGGTATTGCAAGTTGACAGTTCGGCGGCGCTTCTGCCGATTGTGACGGCAACTGCATCGGAGATACCGGCTACCATTGATACGTTCTGGCGCGTGAATTTGGGCTTACAGGAACTTTCGCTTGATGACGCGAATGAGCTGGAGACAGAACCGTCGTCGTGTGTGTTTCTTCATCCCTTGACCGGAAGTTGTTGAACAACGACCGTTTTCGGTCGTTGCCAGTGGCATCTCTTGGGATGGTGAACTGTTAACAGTGGGTTCAAGGGCGAACAGCAACTCTTGCAGCAGCGACACCTCACGGGGGTGGGTTCTCAGCCTGCCCCTACTTCTTGATTCTCCATCACCACTGCCAGGTAAAGAACAATCAGACGCACGTTGGATGGCATATCGCTCAAGTTGTGGTATCCTAAGCTCTCGGAACATTTGCCATGTCAACATGGAGCATGTATGACGTCCATCACCGCCAACTTGCGCCTATCTCTGGCCCAAATCCCGTTTGCAGTGTGGCGCATTCTGGCACACAGTTTTCTGTTCGGCTTTGCCTTGAGTATTGCCGACATCCTGTTTAATTTTTATCTCATCAGCCAGGGCTATACCGTCAATGATGTCGGATTGTTATCAATGGTGGGCCGGGCAGCCGGTATGGTGATGGGACTGCCCATGGGATGGCTGATTGACCGTTTAGGGCCGCAACGGGCAATGATTGTTGGTGTTGTGGTATATGCCGTGGGATGGATCGGCTTACTCCAGGCGCCCGCGCTTCCCTGGTTGATAACGGCACAGTTTGTCGTCGGCGCAAGTTATTTACTGTCCGCGACTGCCGTCACACCGTTGTTGGCGCTAGTAACCCGTGAGGATCAGCGGCCATTGGTCTTTGGGATGAATGCTTCGGCGACACTGATCGTTGGTCTGATTGGGAGTGCGGTTGGTGGTATGTTGCCACTGCTCGCCGCCGGGATAATCGCCGTTGATCCGCGATCAACCCCAGCGTACCGCCTGGCTCTGACCTCGGTGATCGTGCTGAGTATTGTGGCGTTGCTGCCGGTTCTCGCCCGTCTCCCGGCAGTGGTTGAACAAACCGCCGACATTACCTCAGCAGAGGTGAGTACGGCTCGACGTTCATGGCTTACCTTGCTCTGGTTTGCCTTCCCCTCGTTTCTGCTCGGTGTTGGTGGCGGGGCAATTTTGCCGTTCCAAAACCTGTTTTTTCGTGATCAGTTCGGTCTTGATGATGCCAGTGTTGGTTTAGCCCTGGCAGTAGCTTCATTAGGTGCTGGAATCGGTGCACTGTTTGGGGCGCCGGTGGTACGACGGATCGGCTTGCAGCATGGCGCAGCGTTGCTTCGCCTGGGTGCTGCGCCGGCTATGCTCTTAATGTTGACACCCTGGTTGCCACTGGCAATTATCGGTTTCTTCGCCCGTGGCTTCTTCATCGCAGCCAGCTATCCAATGAACGATGCTTTGGTAATGGGAGCAACACCAACAGTACAGCGAGGACTGGCGATGAGTCTGATGAGCCTGCTCTGGGCAGGAGGGTGGGCCGTTTCAGCGGTTATCTGGGGTTGGGTGGTACCAATCTTTGGCTACGGACCGCAGATCGTCGCGGCTGCGGTTGCGTATGCACTGTCGGCGTTTGTGATCTGGAGTTTGCGTCTGCAACGAACAGCAGCGCAACCTACTGCATAGGAGCAGCTCCGTTATGGTTTGGGATTCAAACTGGCTGGATCGACCGGTCGCATTGGTGGGACTCAGTGGATGTGGTAAATCGACACTGGCTCGTTTGCTGGCGCGTGCGCTGAGTTGTCCCTGGTATGACACCGATGCAGCTATTGCTGCTGCTGCCGGTATGAGTGTCGCCGATCTGTTTCAAACGTATGGTGAAGCAGAATTTCGTCTCCGCGAGACGGCTGCGCTGGCCGAAGCATTACGTGAAACACAGGTGATCGCAACTGGTGGCGGTATTGTCTTACAGTCTGAAAATCGGCGGATGTTACGTGAACAGGCAACGGTTATCTGGCTCTATGCGAGCGATGAAACGATTTTACAGCGGCTTGCTGCCGATGCTGAACAGCGTCCGTTGTTGTTCGGTGATGCCGCAGCACGCCTGGCCGAACTACGTGTGCGGCGGATGCCTTTATATGCAGAGGTAGCTGATATGACGATCGCTACCGACGGCAAAACACCCTTAGAGGTCGTTCAGCAGATGATTCTGGCACTTCGTCAGGGGCGACTGTAGAGCTTTTCAACCTGCCCCGCAGCAGTGAAGAGGCAGTGGGCCAGAACACAAAGAGAGGCGAAACGTTATGTTCGCCTCTCTTTGCCGTATGCGGTCGGGTTATTAACCGCGGCGGAACACGAAGTTGTTGCCTTCGACATCGACCACAATCGTGCTTCCTTCGGGGAAGGCCCCCTGGAGTAGTTGCAGCGCCAGTGGGTTCTGGATGCGCTGCTGAATGACCCGTTTCAGTGGCCGTGCACCATAAACCGGATCGTACCCTTCGGCAGCTAACTGCGCTCGTGCCGCATCGGTCAACGTCAGATTGAGCTTGCGGTCAGCAAGCAGTTTGCGCAGTCGGTTGAGTTGAATTTCTACGATCTGGTCAATATGCTCGCGGCTGAGCGGCGAGAAGACGATCACTTCATCGATCCGGTTCAAGAACTCCGGTCGGAGCGCGCTGCGCAACTCTTCCATCACTGCCGCCCGGATTTCGCTCTGCCCGGCGCCCGCACGGGTCAGCTCCTGGATCGTCGCGCTGGCAATGTTGCTGGTCATGATGATGACCGTGTTCTTGAAGTTTACCACTCGCCCTTGCCCATCGGTTAACCGACCATCGTCAAGCACCTGGAGCAAGACGTTGAAGACATCAGGATGCGCCTTTTCGATCTCATCGAAAAGGACAACGCTGTACGGCTTACGGCGCACGGCTTCGGTCAACTGACCGCCCTCGTCGTAGCCGACGTAGCCAGGCGGCGCACCGATCAGTCGGGCAACAGAGTGTTTCTCCATATACTCCGACATATCGATCCGGATCATTGCCTGCTCGTCGTCGAAGAGGAATTCGGCCAGGGCGCGTGCTAGCTCGGTCTTACCAACTCCGGTTGGGCCGAGGAAGAGGAAGCTCCCCAACGGACGGTTCGGGTCTTGGAGACCGGCACGAGCGCGTCGGATGGCATTCGATACGGCAGTGACTGCCTCATCTTGCCCAACAACGCGCTGGTGGAGACGCTCTTCCATGTGCACCAGCTTCTCCAGTTCGCCTTCGAGCAGTTTGGTAACTGGGATGCCGGTCCACTTCGAGACAATCTCGGCGATGTCGGTTTCGGTGACCTCCTGACGCAACAATCGATTCTGGGTACCCAGTTGCGCTTCGGCAGCCTGCAATTCACGTTCAAGACCAACCAGCGTACCGTATTGTAATTCAGCCGCTTTGTTGTAATCGTATTGGCGTTGGGCCTGCTCGATAGCAGCACGGGTTTGTTCAATCTTCTCCTTAATTTGCTGGATACGCTCTAGTTCTTGCCGTTCACGTTGAATCTGGGCTTCAAGCGCAGAACGCTGCTCACGCAAATTAGCCAGTTCCTGTTCGAGCTTCTCAAGTCGCTCTTTACTGGCCTGATCTTTCTCTTTACGTAGCGCCTCACGCTCGATCTCCAGTTGCATGATCCGCCGCTTGAGATCGTCTAGTTCTTGCGGATCAGAAGTAATCTCCATGCGGAGACGGGCCGCCGCTTCGTCGATCAGGTCAATCGCCTTATCCGGTAAGAAGCGGTCGGAAATGTACCGATCCGAGAGCATTGCCGCTGCGATGAGGGCGCCGTCGGTAATTCGCACACCGTGGTGGGTTTCGTAGCGCTCTTTGAGACCACGCAAAATCGATATGGTATCTTCGACCGACGGTGGATCAACCATGACCGGCTGGAAGCGCCGTTCGAGCGCCGCATCCTTCTCGATATGTTTGCGATACTCATCGAGCGTGGTTGCACCGACCATGTGCAGTTCGCCGCGGGCCAGCATAGGCTTAAGCATATTGCCAGCGTCCATTGCCCCCTCAGCGGCGCCGGCGCCAACCACCGTATGCAGCTCATCGACGAACAGAATAATGTCGTCGCGCTCCTGAATCTCTTTCAAGACGGCTTTCAACCGCTCTTCAAACTCGCCACGATATTTCGCACCGGCAATCAGGGCGCCCAGATCGAGGGCGATCACCCGTTTGTTCTTCAACGCCTCCGGCACATCACCACGCACGATCCGTTGCGCTAGCCCTTCGACAATCGCCGTCTTCCCAACGCCCGGTTCGCCGATCAGCACCGGATTGTTTTTGGTGCGTCGCGACAGAATCTGAATCACGCGCCGAATCTCTTCATCGCGCCCGATCACCGGGTCGAGCTTGTTACGGGCAGCCAGTTCAGTTAGATCACGACCGTACTGTTCGAGTGCAGCATAGGTGCTTTCAGGGTTAGGACTGGTTACTCGTTGGGCGCCACGTACTTCACGCAGTGCCATCAGTAACTTGTCACGGGTTAAACCGGCCTGCTTCAGCACTCGTTCGGCACCGCCACCGGCATGATCGAGAATTGCCAGCAACAAGTGTTCGGTGCTGACATATTCGTCACCGAACTGCGCCAGTTCATCGTGCGCTTTCACCAGAACTGTCCGCAATCGCGAACCGAGTTGTACCTGCACACCACCACCGCTGATGCGGGGGAAGCGGCTGATTTCGTTGTTTACCTGTTGTTTGAGCGCGCCAACCGGCAGATTCAGCTTGCTCAACACCTGTGGCACCACACCGTCACTCTGGTCGAGCAAGGCGTAGAGCAAGTGTTCCGGTTGTACCTCTGCATTCCCGAGTCGTTCAGCCGCTGCCTGAGCGGCGGCAATTGCTTCGTATGATTTTTGTGTAAATCGATTTGTATTGAAGGACATACGTCCACCTCCTGAATTTGTGCTGATGATACTGTAGCATTTCGGTATCTGTAGCGTAATAGTGCAGTATTAACGTTCTATTGGAAATTGGCGTTACTTTTGCATTGTCTCTACGGTTTCATGGATGACAAACCTTGCAGCATAGACGGAGACAACAATGATGGAAGGAGACACTTACGTTGATCGACGCGATCCCGACGTACCGTGGTATCGGCAGCCAAAACGGTTACTAGCGCTTATTTGTGCCATAGCCGGAGGTTTATTGATTGCCTTTGGGCCAGAACTGCGGGCAGTTGTTTCATCAGCAGAAGCGCCACTGCTCGAAGAGAGTGCCATGAGTTTCCCGACACCAACCGTCGCGCTGACGGTGGTTTACGTATCGGGGGCAGTTGCGGCTCCAGATGTTTACCGCTTGCCGTTCAATGCGCGCGTGATCGATGCGCTGCAAGCCGCAGGTGGCCTGATTGCAGAGGCCGACATCAGTGGCCTCAATCTGGCGGCGCCGGTGCGCGATGGTGATCACATTCGTGTTCCATTTGTGGGTGAAACGGTCTTGTCTCTGCCAGCCAATGATCAATCTGGCGCTGGCTTACTCAATCTGAATCAGGCAAGCGCAGCCGATTTGGAAGAATTGCCCGGTATTGGTGCGGCATTGGCGGCACGAATCATCGAGCGGCGCAACACCAAAGGGCCATATCAGAGTATTGATGAGCTACGAGAGGTAAGGGGGATCGGCGAGAAGCTGTTTGCTCAGATTGCGCCGCTTGTGACGGTTGGGCCATAAGCAACTGTTGCGTTGACAACCTTGCACAAATCGGCAGACTGGCATATACTCGCAGTGATACACAAGTGATGGGCGGCTGCCCGTCAGGTGGTGTTTCTCGTCAATGATGACCGCTAGCGAAACAGTGGGTGCAGGTTGCAGCCGATGAGGCAGGGCAGCATTCTCACTCTCTCACCTTGCATCCCACTTCCCCAATGAGGTGAGGAATCAGCGTGATGGCACACGAGCTGTCAGTCGCACAGATCGGTCTCATTGACTCAGCGCAATGCTGGCAGGGCAGCGATAGTGAAACGTGGAGTATATGCGTCGCACGAAAATTGTTGCTACTCTGGGTCCGGCGACCAGCACCCCTGAGCGGATCGCCGGCTTGATTCGAGCCGGTATGAATGTTGCACGTCTCAACTTTTCGCACGGAACGCATGCCGAACACGCGGCACGGATTGCGATGGTACGTCGGGCCGCAGCAGAGGCCGGCCGGCACGTGGCAATTTTGCAAGATTTACAAGGGCCGAAAATTCGTACCGGCCCGCTTGAAAACGGACAACCGGTTGAACTGGTGGCCGGACAGCGCTTTGTCATTACAACCGAGCCAATCGTCGGGAACGCCAACCGAGTCAGCACGACGTATCGTGCGCTACCGCTCGATGTGCGGCCACGTGATCGGATTCTACTCTCTGACGGTCTCATTGAGTTAGTCGTTATCGGTCATACCGACACCGAGGTTGAAACGGAAGTTGTTCACGGTGGCCGTTTGCGCGAACATCAGGGGATCAATCTGCCAGGCGTGCGGGTGAGTGCGCCGACCGCAACCGAGAAAGATTTCGTCGATCTCGCCTTTGGTCTCGAACAGGGTGTTGACTATGTTGCACTCTCGTTTGTCAGGCGGGCCAGCGATGTTCGGGAAGTGAAGGAATTTATTCGGCGGGCAGGCAAGCAAACACCCGTGATCGCCAAGATCGAGCGTCCTGAAGCACTCGATGTGCTACCAGAGATTCTGGCTGAGGCTGACGGTATTATGGTGGCGCGCGGTGATCTGGGTGTTGAGATGCCACCAGAGCGCGTGCCCATTGTGCAAAAGCAGATTATTGCGGCTGCCAATCGAGCTATGCTGCCGGTCATTACGGCTACCCAGATGCTCGAGTCGATGATTCACAACCCACGTCCGACGCGGGCAGAGGCCAGTGATGTTGCCAATGCTATCCTCGATGGCACCGATGCAGTCATGTTGAGTGGCGAGACGGCTGCTGGCGCCTATCCGATTGAAGCAGTGCAAATGATGGCACTGATTGCCGATGCCGTCGAGGATTCATTGATCGGTAGTCCGCATTCAACATCGCCACGCTGGGAGATTACCACTGCCCAATCAACCCCACGGGCAATCGCTGCGGCTGCCTGCACCATTGCCAATGCGTTACCGGTGCGTTTTATTGTCGTTCTTACCCAGAGCGGAGCCAGTGCGAGATTAGTATCTCACTATCGCCCGCAGGTACCGATCCTTGCCTTCTGCCCTTCTGAAGAGACGGCACGCCGCACCAGTCTTTATTGGGGTGTGACTCCTATTGTGATTGAAGCCCGTGATCGGCTTGATGAACTTGAGCAGCAGATTGTTCGCCACATGCGCGATATGGGGATTGTCCAGCGTGGCGATCTGATTGTGTTGAGCGGTGGTCATCCGGTGTATCGCTACGGGCCAACCAATTTCTTGAAGGTCATTACTGTCGAGTAGCGATCGTGTACACGAATCGTATATCGTGACGACGCCTCCGTGTCCGTGCATCACGACCATGCCGCCCACCGTCCGTTATCGTACCGATCACCACGCCGACCGGGTACGGGCGCAGCACTGCTGCGCCCGTGTATCGCAGCACCTCCACACTTGTGTATTGCCATGAGGACCACTATCGCCCTTACCTGTCTTAGAGCCTGATCAAAAACCCGGATTTCTTATGGGGAACGTACCGTGTCCGTGTAACCATTGCGTGCGGGGTTTCCAATGTGCTTTATCCCCAGCCACCCCATGTTCCCCCTTCCGCTCCCGCAGCGTGGGAGCGGAAGGGAGCTAGGGGGAGGGTGAGGGG
>JAGHYT010000076.1:0-21754 GCA_017743535.1 Chloroflexus sp. | reverse complement strand
GCCCCCTTCCTCTCCCCCGCTGGAGGAGAGGAAGGGGGGATGGTAACCTCCGCACCTTCCCTCTGGCCCCCCGCCCGGAAAGAGTGGGGCTGAGAGCAAGAACGCTGGAACCCCTCACGCAATGGTTGCACGGGTACGGTATATGACCGATGAGAAATCCGGGTTTTTTGACGCAGCCCTGCCGCAGGCGCTTGCGCCAGGCCATGATCAGCGTTATATGACCGATGAGAAATCCGGATTTTTTGACTCTTATACAGAATGATAATTCTGAGCTGTCTCTACGCTTCCCAAAAGGGACGCGCCCATCCGCGACGGGTAATTTCGCTGCGCAATTCGAGCATTGCAGTGTAGGTGGGCAGAATGGCAAGCGTTTCACCTGGTGGCAGGGCTGCCAGAGCGGTATCGAGTGCAGTCGGCAGATCATCAATTACAGTAATGGCTTCAGTCGCAACACCAGCATAATCGAGACGTAACGCCATATCGGCAGCACGAGTACCGCTGACGGTCACATGGGCTACCCGCTGAGCTAATGGCTCAAAATCGGCGTCCCATAGCCACGAGACATCGGTACCATCGGCAAAACGATCATTGATAGCGATCAAGAGATGGAGCGGCCTAGTCGTTGCTGTCGTGAACATTCGTACCGTCTCTGAAGCCCCGACTGGATTTTTGATCAGGGCGATCAGCATCGTTGGGCCATGACTACCGGCAGAGATACGCTCAATGCGCCCAAAGGCAGCCTGAATCTGACTCAGCGCTATGCAAATTGTTGATGTATCGATACCTAAAGCCAGTGCTGCCGCTGTAGCCGCAAGCGCATTTTGGGCGTTGTAGAGACCGGGTAATGGTACGTGAAACCGAATCTGCCCATTGGGATGGTCGATCTGGAGATCACTTCCCTCGAGTCCACGTGGCTTAAGAACGGTCAACGCAATGACTGGGTCGGGGCGCCGATGACCACACTGTGGGCAGACGTAGTGACCGATGTGGGCATAGAAGATGCGCTGATACTGGTAGCGATGGCCGCAGGTATGGCAAAACTGTGAGTCGGCGATGTGGGTAGCAGCACCGACTGCGTGACGTTCATCGGCCAGGCCGAAGGCTACAGTGCGAACAGGAAGCTGATGCACTATATCGGCAATTGCCGGATCATCGGCATTGAACACAACCGTACTGGTTGCAGGAAGTTGCTGAAGCGCTTGACGCCAGTGGCGGGCAATGGTGTCAATTTCGCCGTAGCGGTCGAGTTGATCACGGAACAGGTTAAGCAGTACGACCAATCGGGGGTGCGTTTCGGCAATCGCCTGCGGTAACGCTGCTTCATCTGTCTCAAACAAAGCACAACTTGCTCGCGGCAGCCCGCGCCAGTCTGCGTTGTTGATTGCCACCGTTGTTAAGCCAGGGAGCAGATTAGCTCCGGCACGATTGTGCAAGAGAGACACACCTGCCTGTTCGAGGATAGCAGCCAGCATACGACTGGTGGTCGTTTTGCCGTTGGTACCGGCGATCAGTATCACGCCCGCCGGCAAGGCATGGCAGAAGTTGGTAAGAATAGCCGGATCGATAGCCCGTGCAAGCTGGCCGGGCAGGCTGGTACCACCGCCGAATCCCAGGCGACGTGAAAGGATACCGGCAGTACGGGCTAGGGTCAGAGCTGTGGTTGTGCGCAGTCGGCTCATAGGGTTTAGCGAAGACCCGCTTTGCGCAATGCAGCAGCCAGCGGGTTATCGTCGTTATCATCATCATCGCCGCTACTAGCGAAAAGCGACGCCGGTGGTGGCGGTTCGAGTTCGGAATCGTCGAACATATCGTCTTCTTCCCAGTTTAGCGCCAGATGTTCAGCGCCGACCAGGGCGATAATATCGTCAACACTAAAGAGCAAGAGATTCACCTGATCGTCCGCTTCAGATCGAGCGTTCAAATCACTGATCAGCCGCAACTGTGGTAATGCAGCGAGCACTTCAGCGAGAGGTTCAGGGCGGCGTGGTGGTGGGTGTTCACTCATCATCAAAGCATCGGCGGCGGCAGTATCCGCCGGAATACCGGT
Source organism: Chloroflexus sp. (assembly GCA_017743535.1). GTDB lineage: Bacteria > Chloroflexota > Chloroflexia > Chloroflexales > Chloroflexaceae > Chloroflexus. Next base: position 19,707 of record JAGHYT010000076.1, on the reverse strand, counting down.
ATCAACGAGCAGAATGGTCACCCCGACCCGATGGAAAAGCAAGTGCAGGATTTGGCGAGTCTCATTAAGCTGGGCAACGGCACGGCGCAGGGCGCTGGCAGTGCGACTGGCCTTGATCTCAAACACCCAGGCCACGTTATCAACAATCGCCAGCGCGTCAAGCTCGCGGTACTTCATTTGCGCAGTACGGTTGCGACGCTCTTCATATTCAAGTATCCGTCGCTCATCGAGTGGCAGACGGGCTGCCAACCAGTCGCGCAACGCAGCCTCGGCCTGTCCACCAAAGATGTCACGTTGACGAGGTGGACGGATCGCTTTCTGATTTTTGCGTTGCAGCTTGAAGGTTTCGACGTAAGCCCGGTAGCGACGGTCGTCTTCGGTGGTTAACCGTGCGCGTGCATAGCTGACAGCCATCTATCCTTGCCTTCCCAATTCCACTGATCGCCGATAAGCTGCCCAAATCGCATCGGCTAATACCGTGCGCAGACCACCGCGTTCAAGCTCGCTGAGGGCTGCAGCGCTGGTACCGCCGGGTGAAGTGACTGCATTCCGCAACTGGGCCGGATGCAGTCCGCTCTGGATTGCGTACTGAACTGAACCCAACATTGTCTGCTGCACCAGTTCTTCGGCAATCCGACGCGATAAACCGAGATGAACGCCAGCATCGATCATCGCTTCCATCATGAGAAATACATACGCCGGCCCGGTGCCGTTGATTGCAGTGGCCATGTCGAGATAAGTTTCGTTATCAACAAATAATTCGCGACCAAGTGCACCCAAAACGGTCGCCGCCCAACTCCGCTGACGTTCAGTTACGGCTGGCGCTGCCGTCCAAACGGTCATGCCACAACCGATCTGAGCGGGGGTGTTTGGCATACTGCGCACAACAGCTTGATGATCAAGGGCTTCGGCAAAAGAGGCTATCGTAGCACCGGCAATGACCGAAATTGCCAGATCATCGTCGCGCAGTGCTCCGCGCAGTGGCGGCAAGACGCGCCGGAGTTGTTGCGGCTTCACGGCGAAGATAACCACGCGGCCCCATTGCGCAGCCGTCAGGTTATCGTGAGTAGTGCGAATACCGTAATGATGAGCAAGTTCACGTCGGCGGTCTTCACGAGGGTGGCTGGCAAGAATTTGCTCGGCGGCAACCAGTTCGTTGCGCAAGAGTCCACCGATAATCGCTTCCCCCATCGCGCCGGCGCCAATAATCGCAATTGGTAAGTCGGCAAGCATAGTTGTTGGCTACCTGTGACTATGTTCGATGATCCGTTCGGGTTGTACCCGCTGATGCGATCCGTTCTGCGCGTTATGATACCATGAATAAGGTGAAGAAGAGACATTGATATTATTGCGTCTGGAATACCGGACATACAGCCAGCCAGCGAGACAGGATTTGTTGGTGAGGGATGGCTGTGTTTGCACCGACGCTCACGTTCACAGAGGATCATGATGGAGATCAAGGAAGAAACTATCATCTTGCGGCCAACCGTATTGCCAGAGGTTCGTCCAACATTGTTAGCGGTTTTTGCGCATCCAGATGATGAAAGTTTTGGCCCAGGTGGTACGCTTGCCCGTTATGCCTGGTCTGGCGTAGCGGTACACCTGATCTGTGCAACTGGTGGTGAAGAGGGAACGGTTGATGCCGAATTGTTGCGCGGGTACGATTCGGTCGCAGCGTTGCGACGAGCCGAGCTGCTGCGAGCGGCTGAGGCGTTGGGTCTGAGCAGTGTCACCCTGTTGGGGTATCGCGATTCCGGCATGCCCGGCACAGAAGCCAACCGACATCCGGCGGCGCTGATTAATCAGCCACGTGAACGGGTAGTCGGACAGTTGGTTCGTCTCATGCGTCAATTGCGGCCACAGGTTGTCATTACGTTTGATCCCATTGGTGGCTATCGGCATCCGGATCACATTGCGATTCACGAAGCCACCGTCGCCGCGTTTCACGCGGCTGGCGATCCGACTGCCTTCCCAGAAGCTGGATCAGCGTATGCGCCACAAAAACTCTATTACACAACCTTCTCACGGCGCTTTTTGCGTCTGCTGGTCAGACTTATGCCACTCTTTGGGCGTGACCCGCGGGCATTTGGGCGCAACCGCGATATTGATCTGACACAACTGGTTGCAGTGGATTTTCCAACTCATGCCCGGATCGATACCACTGCGGTGCAGGATCGGGCACGCGCTGCTGCGCTAGCCCATGTGAGTCAGAGTGCAGGTAATCCCCTGATTCGTGGCTTGCTAAGTAAGGTTGTGAATCTGTTGGGTCGATCCGATACCTTTATGCGGGCATACCCACCGGCAACCTCTGATGTGCAAGAGGATGATCTGTTTACCGGTGTGCAGTGGTAACGTTACGTCACGACCATTTTGGGGCGTGGCAGCCAATGCTCAGCGACCGGACGAAAACCAGTATCGTTTTGATCGAAGCGTAAATGCTGGACACGTGCTCCGTCAGGCTCAATCGTAATCAGATTGCAGGTATTCGCGCCACGCTCGTCGCCGTAACCACGTCGTGAAGTGGTTGTCCCGCTTTGCACGATATACGTTCCATGCTGTAGATCAGGGAGGAAGTCACGGGTATTGCCTACGAAGCTCAAGTGAAGATGACCGCAGAGCAGCATATCAACCGCAAACTCATCGAGGAGGCGCATCGCTTGAATTGCATTGGTCACCAGCGGTCGCCTGCGACGATAGTTAGGCGGAAACCCTACCGGATGGTGCCAGACCACAATTTTATAGGTGGCGGGGTCGAGTGCGGTCAGACGATGACGGAGCGCCGTAATCTGATCGCGGTTGAGCTTTCCGCCATCGATAGTCCAGCCGTGTGCGGTACACGCGCCAATGACTGCAATACCTGCCGTGGTGAAAACCGGATTGAGATCGGGAGTAATGTAGCGGCGATAACGACGTAACGGCGCTAGGAGACGTTCAGGCAGATGAAAGAGTGGTACATCGTGGTTGCCAGCGACGACCAGTTGTGGTTGTGGCAGACGTTCGCGTAGCGCACAGGCTGCCTGCCACTGGCGAATAAAATCGGCGCGCTGGACGAAATCACCAGAGATGACCACTAAATTAGGAGCCAGACGGTGAGCATCGGCAATCAGTCGTTCGGCTGCGATCGGGTTAAAAGGTGGCCCGGTATGAATGTCAGAGATGTGCAAAATGCGGAATGGCATATCACTCCTCTCCGTTGGCCGATGCTGGTGTATCGGTGACGTGGGCCTTCTCGCGAGCAAGGATAAAAATGGCACGTCCAATGATGATCAGCTCAATAGCCACTGCTAGGACGAAGCCATACTTAAGGATGGTTGGAACGATCTCCATAGCGTTTTCCTTTCTGTCAAAGCACCGAGTTCATCGGTCTGCGGGCCTCTGTCTCACTACCATTGTGGAGATGAGGAATATGACACCTGGTGAGTATCTTCACTGCCGTTTTGTCATCTTCCTGCTATCCTCGTAATTCCCAACGACTACCGAGCGGTGTCTTGCGTATTTCGATGATTGCCGGGAAGCGATCTTTCAACTCATCAATATGCGTGATAACGATAATGCGGGCAAAATCCCGTTGAATGGCAGTGATGGCTTCGACCATCCGTTCACGACCATCAGCATCTAGTGTACCAAAACCTTCATCGATAACCAGCGTTTCGAGTCGTGCACCGGCACGGTGAGCGAGCAAGCGCGAAAGAGCAATGCGAATAGCGAAGTTGACTCGCATCGCTTCACCACCACTAAACGCGCCATAATCACGTGTCCCCAGGGCATCGGCAATCCGGATATCCAGCGTCTCGACCGTATCCCCTTTTTTTGTGCCACGCTGCATCTCGAAACGGAGATGCATTTGACCGTCGCTCAGGCGTGAAAGCACCTGGTTTGCCTCATCTTCGAGCTGAGGAATGGCGGTTTCGATCAGCATTGCCTGCACACCTTTTTTGCCGAAGGCTTCAGCCAATTCGCTAAAGAGGGCTGTTCGTTCCTGGAGATGGCGTTCCTGGTCTTGAAGCGTTTCGATCTCAGCGGCAGCGGCTTCTGCCTGCTTCAAGTAGGCTTGTTTTTCGGCGAGATCGTGCTCGATGATCCGCAGCTCACCGTCAATATCATTAAGCTGTTGTTTGAGCCGGGCAACGGTGGCTTCTACAGTAGGTAATACTTTCACCTGTTGGGCCAGATCTTCAGCTTCAGCCTGCAACATTTGCCGTTCGTGTTCTGTGTGATGGCGAAGTTGTTGGGTCTGTTCGCGTACCTTTAGATCGGTCGTATGGCGCTGCTCTGCCAACAACAATTCACGTTCGGCCTGTTCCCAACGGGTGAGGGATCGAACGGTCGTGCGCATGGCCTCAAGGTCTTCGGGCCGGTAGTTCAGTGCCTCTAGTTCGGCAACGACCTGTCGGCCGGCGCTCCGAATATCGTGGGCAAAGTCGTTTTCGGCAATCTGCCGCTGTAATTCAGCATATTCGGCCTCAGCCTCGGGTAGTTCGTTCATCAGCGCTGCAAGTCGGGCAACATCGCGCTGGCACACATCCAGCTCGCCTTCCAGGCGACTCTGCTCGCGCAGTTGCTGCTCTAAGGTTTTCAACTCGTCATTGATCATGCGCATGTCGCGCTGTATGCCTTCAATATCACCAAATGTACGGAGTTGGTCGTTCACAGCCACCAACTCGGCCTGAAGCGCCGGGTCGATCGTATCGGTGGTAAGTTGTTCGGTCAACGTTGCCACACGGAGCTTCAGCGTCTCACGTTCAGTTTCGCGCAGAGCAGCCTGGTTCAGGCGGTGGATGAGCGAATCAATAGTCGCTGCTTGCTGGCGCAGGTTGGCTAATTCCTGTTCAGCCGCAGCGATGGTCGCACGCAATGCAGTCAGTTCACGTTCGGCAGCTTGGGCTGTTGCCATAGCTTCAGCTCCCCGAGCCTTAAGTTGGGCCAGTTCTTGATCGTAGTGTGCCGCAACGTGTTCAGCGTCGGTGGCGGATAACGAGCGACGGCAAACCGGACACGTTCCATTGCCGGTAGCCAGCAGCTCTCGATTCTTCTGCAACATTGCCCGTTCGCGACGGATCTGTTCGGCGAGCGCACGAGCTGCGCTCAAGCGATCAACGACCGTCAGTTCGTACTGGCGACGTGCTGCCTGCTCTTCCGCCAGAGCCTGTACCTGCGCTTGCGCTACTTCAGCAGCACGCAGGGCGGTACGCCAGGTTTCAACATCACGCAATTCCTGATCGAGACGGTCAAGTTCCTGTTGACACCGATCCCGTTCCACTGTGATTGCATTGCGACGTTGTTCAAGGGAGGTTTGCAGCATCTGTTGCCGCATCATCAGCTCACGGATGTGCGCCAATTGCTGCTCGAGCGCAGTGCGTTGCATCTGACATTGCACCAACCGCTCATGGATTGGTGCCAGTTCACGGAGCCGTTGCTGGATGGTTGCCGCTCGTTGCTGCACATCAGCGAGACGTTTGACCTCTGCACGAAGATGTTGACAGCGTTCTTCAGCCCGTGACAACCGCTCGTTCATCAGAGCGATTGCAGCTTTCAACTCTTGTTGCAACTCGCGTTTCCGCGCCATCAGCTCGGTATACCGCTCATGCACCTGCTCCAGGCGCTCAAGTTCGCACCGTGCAGTGTGTAGTTCGGCCAGGCCAGCTTCTATCTGAGGACGTTGGGCAATGATTTGTTCGGCCTGGGTAATGCGTTCGTTCACCTCATGTAGCTCGCGGGTGTAGCGCTGAAGGGTATCGTTCAATGTAGCGATACGTTGTTGCAGCTCACGATAGCGACGGGCATGTTCTTCGAGGATCCGCAGGTATTCGGTGGCGCGAGTGTATTCACGTTCCAGGGTGGCACGGCGCTGCTGAAGCTGGGCACGACGTTGTTCACTCTCAGCGACGGCTTGTTGCCAAAACTGAACCTTGGCCGCAGTCGGTTGCAGCCCTTCCAGCCGACCACGAACCCTCACCAGTTCCGCTTCCAAGAGGCGCACCCGTTCACGAGCACGTTGTTCGAGGCTGGCATATTCGGCCAGGTCGAGAATTTCGGCTAATACCTCTTTGCGTTCGGATGGTGTGCTGGCGGTAAACTCATCGGCTCTGCCCTGCAGCAAGAACGAAGCGTTAATGAAGGTTTTGTACGACATCCGCAACAAGTCATTGATCTTGCTCTGGGTTTCGCGAATCGCAGTTTCGCCGATAGGTCGCCAGGTCGTGCCATCAAAACTCTGGAGATCGAGCCAGGTCTTGCCGGAACTGGTGCCGCGGCCGCTACTACGTCCCCGTTGGTGCCGACGTATCACCCGATACTTACGACCATCGAGCGCGAAGGTTAAATCGACCATCATCTCGGTCTCGCCCAGCGTAATGAGTTCATCGTCGGGACGGCGTGCTTCCCCCCAGAGAGCCCATGTGATCGCGTCAAGGAGGGTAGACTTGCCAGCACCATTTTCCCCAGAGAGACACATGACATGCAGACCATCGAGGTCGAGTCGCAGTGGATCGCCGTTTTCATCGGCGCGATAGCACATAAAATTGCGCAGAGCAATGTGTAGTGGAATCATAGCGAATGATGGTAGAGCACAGGTGGAGCGCTACTCAGCGCACCGATTGCTTTTCCTGGATCAGTTGTGGTTCGACATTGAGTGCTGCTGCGATGCGGCGAATCCCGTGATCATTGAAGCTGATCAGGTAAAACGGCGCTAGTGGGAGCCGCTCTCCGGAGCGCAGTGCGAGCAGCAGCCGATATTGCGCCCGGCGTAAGATACGTACCTCTAGACCTTTTACGTCACTTAGTTTACGCTCTTGCCGTTTGCGTCCCAGAAGGCCATACGAGGTTACCGTTATCATATTGCGTCGATGATCAATCTGGCAAATGCCCAACTGACCGCCGGTAATCAAGGTAAAGAGCACCATCCCAACAAGGAGGGCAACTGAGAGCGCGATTCCGCCGGTCAACGATTGGGTACCAGCAATAATTGGTTGCAAGATGGTGAACAGACCGTACCCCACCAGACCGGCAAAGCTCCAGGTCAGCCAGGGGATAAAGTGTACCGTTACACAATTAGGATAGCTTTGTATGAATTGAAATGTCATAGCCTCTGTCTGTATCTGGTCATCAACACTATCCATTATACCAATGCAACGTGAGGGTAGAGTAAGAGGTTTTCAACGTTTTCGGTGCTCGTTTCTCCGTATAACACGCAAGGTCTGAAAGGTATGCAAGTTCTGAATGCGTACCGCAAGCTACAGGCTAGAGACCTGCACTCCTGAGAAAACAGCATGGGTCGAGATTGCCATCGGCAAGCGCATGACGTTCGTCGCTGTTTCATTGCGCGTAATCCAAAGCTGAAAACGTTGCAAGCCCATACCACTCCCGGACAGGCATTGACCGTCTTCCTGCCAGGTGCTACCATAAACGCCACGAATAGGTATACCTAGCGATGGAGCACAATGATGGAGACGATCTTCTCAGTCGAACATCTGCTGGCATTGGTGACACTGACCGTCATGGAGATTGTATTAGGGGTAGACAACATCATCTTTATCAGTATACTCGCCGGTAAACTGCCATTGTATCAGCAGCGACCGGCGCGACAAATTGGCTTATCACTTGCACTTGATCACGCGCCTGCTCTTGTTGCTATCGATCAGTTGGATTGCCGGTCTGACTCAGCCGCTGTTCGAGCTTGGGCCATGGCATGTAACGGGGCGTAGCCTGATTATGCTTGGCGGCGGTCTGTTCTTGATTTACAAGGCAACCACCGAGATACACGAAAAGCTGGAAGGTGCTGAACATACCGAAAAAACGGTGGCCGTCACAACAATGCAGGCGGTGATTGTGCAGATTATCTTGATCGATATTGTCTTTTCGCTTGATTCGGTCATCACGGCTGTCGGCATGGCCAATGAGCTATGGGTTATGATGACGGCGGTGGTTCTCGCAGTGGGAGTGATGCTCTTTCTCGCTGAAAGGATTGCAACATTTGTCGGCGATCATCCCACCATCAAGATGCTGGCACTCAGCTTTCTTTTGTTGATCGGCTTTTCGCTCGTCGCTGAAGGGTTTGAGTTGCATATTCCCAAAGGGTATATCTACTTTGCGATGGGATTCTCAGTTATGGTCGAGATGCTCAATTTGCGGGTAACAGCGAAAGCACGGCAACCGGTGCAACTTCATCAGCGCTACGATACGACAAAACTGGGTCATTGAGGCGCTATGCTCAATACCGTTTATTTGCAGACCTTTCTCGCCGTAGTAGAGACCGGTTCCTTTTCAGCGGCGGCCAAACGTCTTCATATGTCGCAACCGGCGGTGAGTCAGCATATCCGTGCACTTGAGGAACAGGTCGGTGGTGTGCGATTGTTTCGGCGCAGCGGTCAGCACATGGTACTGACCCTTGCCGGTGAACAATTGTTGGGCAGCGCTCGTGAATTGGTGGCATTGGCCGAGCGTACTGTGCAGGCCGTGAGTGCGTTGCGCGGACAGATTGGTGGTCGAGTTACCATTGGTTGTTTGAGCGGTAGTGTCGAGGCGTTTTTGCCCCATCTCCTGGAAATTATCCAGCGTCAGTATCCAGCAGTAACCGTCGATATTGCATTTCATGGGGCTGATGATTTATTTGAAGGTCTTGCCGAACGACGCCTTGATCTTGCGATCCTAAGTGATGCACCGCGGCGGCGTGGTTTTGAGATGCGCGTGCTGGCCGGTGAACGACTAGCTCTGACGGCTGTGCATGGACATCCCCTCTTGCAAGGGGAACAGACACCGGTTGGGGTCTTACGCGATTATCCCTTGGCGCTGCCCCGCGTAGGGCATCCGTTACGGCGATCCATCGAAGACGGTCTACGTCGACGGGGAGTCGTTATCGGCGATCTGCGAATTGTGTGTGAAGCAGACAGTCCACTGTTGTTACGCTCAGCGGTCGAAGCCGGGCAAGCGTTAGCCTTCCTGCCGGTGAGTGTCCTCCCCTCACGATTAGACCGGATCGGAGTCGTGGCACTGGCTGGCCAACCGTTTGTACAGGAATGGTACCTGATCCGGCTCCGAGAGCGCACAGCAAACCGCATTGTCGATATCGTGGTTGAGGGATTATTGGGCGAAGAAGCAAGGACAACCCTGCTCGGTCTTGGGCTAACGGCATAAAGAGATCAGCCCCCTGCAACGATTCTTCTACCATCGTCTGAAGTGTCGAAAGGTGTTTGCATGTATGACGTGATAGTGATCGGTGCGGGTATTGCCGGGTTAGCCGCCGGGCATACGCTTCAGTCAGCCGGTTGTCGGGTGTTGGTGCTCGAAGCGCGGCAACGGATCGGTGGGCGAATCTGGACGGATACGCGCTATGGGCCGGTCGAATTTGGCGCCGAGTTTATCCATGGTCATCGAGCAGCTTCCTGGGAACTGGTACAACAGGCCGGGTTACTAACGTCGTGTTGGGGACGCGACCGTCGCTTCGCTATCGGTGGTCGGATGTTGGCACCCGATGATCCGATTAGTACGGCTGTGCTGCAACTCTATCAGCAGATTTGCTGTTATCGTGGCCCTGAGGTTAGCGTTGCCGAACTGATTGAACGGTCAACGGCCTTACCAGCAGTGAAGCAATTGGTTGGGCGCTGGCTAGCCAATCTTGAAGGAGCTGATTTGAGCAGATTAAGCGCAACCGCATTAGCACGTGAGCGTCGGTTGAGTACAATCGATGAAGACAATTTTCATATCGATTGTGGGTATCAGCGGCTGCTCGAACCGCTCAGCACCAACCTGACGATTGAGCTAGGGACAGTGGTCACGCTTATCCGTTGGAACGCCGATCAGGTTGAGGTTATGTCAGCCGATAGACGGCAGTGGCGTGCGCGTTATCTGGTTGTCACCGTTCCGGTTTCCCTGTTGCAGGCAGGGTTGCCAGCCTTTGAGCCACCGCTTCCGACTGACAAACAAACGGCACTGGCGGCTATCCCGATGGGTCACGTGACCAAATTAGTGCTCTGGTTTGAGCAGCGGTTCTGGTCAGATTTTACGGTACTCAGCACCGATGGTGTGATTGCTACGTGGTGGCCGGTGTCTAGCGCCCGAACACCAACTCTCATGAGTTACGCTGGTGGTCAGCAGGCGATCAGGGTGGCTGAACTGGGCGAAAGCGAGGCTATTGCGGTCGCGTTGCGTGAGCTACAAACCCTGTTTGCTGTTGAGGTGAAGCCATACTTCCTCGGCGGACGTCTGATTGACTGGTCGCAAGACCCCTGGAGTCGAGGCGCATACACGTATAGCTCTGCTGGTACCCCGGCGGCCCGTGTAACTCTGGCGATGCCCCTTGGCCCAATCCATTTTGCCGGTGAAGCAACGGTAACCGGCGCCGAGATTGCCACGGTGCACGGCGCCTTCGAGAGCGGACGACGTGCGGCACGGGCAATCTTGCTGTCGCGGTCGTTCTGACTATGATGCTTCCCCGGAGTTGAGCACTCTCAAATACAACGCCGATAAGAGCTGGTTTCTCACCCACTCGCTATATTCAGTAGTGGTGGACGAGGGGGGGACTCACTGGGGTTTTCAAAGTTTTCACCCCACCTGGCAGTGGTGATGTGAGGAGAGGAAAGAGGACTGAGCAGGAGGTGCGAATCCTCCAGCGGGGGAGCGGAAGGTGGCTGGGGGGAAGGTGAGGCCGCCCGTTCCATCGCGTCGTCGCGACACATGCGTCGCCCGCCACCGTTTCCCCGACCATTCAAGTAGTGACATTTGTCGGTGTCACTCCGAAACGCCCTTAGTACACATCGCAGGTGGGGCAGATTCAAACATACCTCTAATATACCGCTAGTGTATCGTTGGTAGAAAACGGGTAAACTACACACAGAGATAAATGCCCGCAGGGGATACAACAACATTGCAACGGGAGGCCAGAACTATGGGCAAGATTGTAGGAATTGACCTGGGCACGACAAACTCGTGCATCGCAGTGATGGAAGGTGGTGACGTGGTGGTCATTCCGAACGCAGAAGGCAACCGCACGACACCATCGATGGTTGCATTCGCTAAGAATGGTGAGCGATTAGTAGGTTTGACCGCTAAGCGTCAGGCAACCATCAATCCTGAAAATACACTTTATTCGGTTAAGCGCTTTATTGGCCGTTCTTTCGACGAGGTGAAGGAAGAGCGAGAGCGGGTGCCCTTTAAGGTTGTCAAAGGGCCGCGCAACGATGTGCGCATTTATGTCCCGCAGACCGGCAAGGAATATGCACCACAGGAGATCTCGGCTATGGTTTTGCAGAAGCTCAAAGCTGATGCCGAGGCCTTCCTGGGTGAACCGGTGACACAGGCTGTCATTACCGTACCGGCTTACTTCAACGACAGCCAGCGTCAGGCAACCAAAGACGCCGGTAAGATTGCCGGTTTGGAGGTGCTGCGTATCATCAACGAGCCGACGGCTGCGGCACTCGCTTATGGGCTAGACAAGAAGAAAGATGAGACCATCCTGGTCTTCGACCTGGGTGGTGGTACCTTTGACGTTAGCATCCTTGAGGTTGGTGATGGTGTCATCGAAGTGAAGGCAACCAGTGGTGATACTCACCTTGGTGGCGATGACTACGATGCTGCAATCGTCAACTGGATCATCGAGGAGTTCCGCAAAGATCAGGGTATCGATCTAAGCAAAGACCGCCAGGCATTGCAACGCCTGAAAGAGGCAGCGGAGAAGGCCAAGATGGAACTCAGCTCGATGATGGAGACGGAGATCAACCTGCCGTTCATCACAGCTGATGCCAGCGGGCCGAAGCACCTGGCGATGAAGCTAACCCGTGCCAAGTTCGAACAGTTGACGGCCCATCTGACCGAGCGGCTCCGCGAGCCGGTGTTGCGGGCGCTTAAGGATGCCGGTTTGCAGCCAAGCCAAATTGATGAAGTCGTGCTGGTTGGTGGTTCAACCCGGATGCCGGTCGTTCAGGAGCTGGTACGCAAGATGCTCGGCAAAGAGCCGAACAAGAGCGTAAACCCTGACGAGGTGGTCGCTGTTGGTGCGGCGATCCAGGCCGGTGTGTTGGGCGGTGAAGTGAAAGATGTGCTCTTGCTCGACGTAACGCCGCTCTCGCTCGGTGTGGAGACACTCGGTGGGGTGATGACCAAACTGATCGAACGGAATACGACCATCCCCACCCGTAAGACCGAGATCTTCTCGACGGCGGCTGATGGTCAGACGGCGGTTGATATTCACGTCTTGCAGGGCGAGCGTGAGATGGCTGCCGACAACATCTCACTGGGTCGCTTCCGCCTCGAAGGGATTCCACCGGCGCCGCGTGGTGTGCCACAAATCGAGGTGACGTTCGATATCGATGCGAACGGTATCTTGAACGTAAGCGCACGTGACAAAGCAACCGGCAAAGAGCAGCGGATCACCATTACCGCCAGCACCAACCTCTCGAAAGAAGAGGTAGAGCGGATGGTGCGTGAAGCGCAACTGCATGCCGCCGAAGATAAGGCTCGCCGCGAGCTGGTCGAGATGAAGAACCAGGCCGATAGCTTGGCCTACCAGGCCGAGAAGTCGCTGAAAGAGCTGGGTGATAAAGTTGACAGCATCGAGCGCAGTCGGATCGAGGGCTTGATTAAGGATCTGCGCGAGGCGATTGCGCAAGAGAATCGCAGCCGCATCCAGCAACTCTCGAGCGACTTGCAGCAAGCGCTGTTCAAGATCTCGCAGGCGGCTTACGGTGATGGTGCAGCACCGGGCGCTAGCGGTAGTGGTCGGAAAGACGACGGCGTCGTTGAGGGTGAGTACACGGTGAACTAAGAGAGTGGCTGAAAATGCTCTCATAGTCTGAGGACGCGGGCCTTTGACCCGCGTCCCGGCGTGCGTGGCTGGAAGTCTGAGCTATTGTTTGACTATGTTCGTGTAGATCAGCGTATGGCAGCCACCTCCCCTTCCCCTTACGAAAGAGGAAGGGGAGAAAGACAGGTGCAGAAAGGTTCTTCAGCCACTCTCAAAGAGCTACGTTGACTAATACTGGGAGGGGTAGGTGCTAATCTGAAACCTGCCCCTCCCTTACATGGGGAATTGCCCATCATACTTGCTCTTTTCGCCCCTATTTCTTCCTCTCCTTCCAAAGCGCGATCGGGAAAACTATGCCAACCTGCCAACGAATAAGGCGTGCTATCCAACGTTGTCGCCAGGAGAGTGGCATAGTGGTCAGGGCTTCATAACTGCGGAGCAGGTAAACAGCCAGCGGTGGTGCAGCATCGATCTGTTGCAGGGCCTGCACAGCCAATTCATGCGCCTGATGGGTGTCGCCTCTAAGTAACGCAATACGCGCCGCCAGCATGGTATGCCAGATTTGATCGGCACGACTAACGCGACTTGCATCGGTAAAGAGGTTACTGGCAGCCTGCCATTCGGTAATTGCTGCTGGAATATCGCCCGTTACCAGGTATAACTCGACAGCACTCAGACGCCCTCCCACCTGAACCTGATGATCGCGGCTTCGCTCACCACGGGCAATCACTTCGGCTGTCTCGGCCATGGCCGTAGCAATATTTCCCATCCGTGATTGCAGCATCACACAGATAGCGCGACATTCGATCCAGCGTCGTGTTTCGCCTGTTTGCTGGGCGATATTACTGCCGAATTCTAGGGCTGCTTGTGCACGTCGCCAGTCACCCCGCCCGAGTGCGGCCAGTCCCTGCATCTGGGCAATCCAGGCAGTAGTAGAAGGATCGTTGAGACGCCTGGCCAGCCGCATCGCTTTGCGGCGATACAGGCTGGCAAGCGGGGGCAATCGATTCAAAACCAGTTCCATACAGGCGTAAACACGGGCTTTCAGCGCAGGTACATGTGCGGTTTCGGCCAGATTAAGGGTAAACAGAAGGCCATGGAGAGTCTTTAACAGATCGTTATGGTAAAAATTGATCTGAATTAACACATTTGCCGCCTGAGCGATCTCCATTAGATGATCGTTGATTGGTTTGCTGTCGTTACCGGGCTTTATCAGTCTCAGGATATAGCGGATAAGTTCAGTCAAAATTGCCCAGGGAAGGGTACGGCGGTCGGTTGGGAGAGCAAGACCGAGATGGGTAAACGAACGCTGCAAAAAGTGATAACTCTCAGCGAGCCTTCCCTGATAATAACACGCCTCTGCCAGTAAACGCTCTCTATGTCCGATAGTTGCAGCCGACTCATCGTCGCCGATTTGATACGCTTGCTCTAGCAGATCAATCGCACCGGCATAATCACCATTACGCAGCGCCAATTCACCGGCCCGATCAAGGTATGGCCGGGCGCGGATTAATTCACCGGCTGCTTTCCAGTGATGAGCAATGGTCATCGCCCGCTGTGGATCATGACCATAATGTTGTTCAAGATAGTTGGCAAATTGGGCGTGTAATTGCCGGCGCTGGGCAAAACTCATCAGATTGTAGATAGCCTCTGCGATAGCCGCCGGTCGGAACGTGTATCTGATCGTTGGCCCAGAACGTTCAAGGGCGATCAAGCCACTCTGCTGTATTGCAAAGAGTTGAGCAGTTAATTGCTCTTCAGGAATGTGATCTGGATGAATGGCCTGCAATGTCGCCGTATCAAACTCAACCCCGATAACACTCGCTACTTTCAGCGTTAATTGCTGGTCAAGCGTCAGTTGATCAAAGCGGCTAGTGATCAGGCCTTGCACGGTAGAGGGGAGACGCACCATGTGAAGCGCACGTCTGGCTGCTCCGGGCACAAAGCGGCAGATATGTTGTTGCCGCATCAGCAGCCCGGCGTCGCGCAGCGCCTTGACCAGCTCAATGCTAAAGAAGGGGTGTCCCTGCGTCTGCTCCGCTATCAGTCGCCAGATAGCTTCATCGACTTGCTTCACGTCAAGATAGCGTGCGAGCAAGTCGTGAATTTCCGGTGGACTTAGCCCGTGGAGTTTGATCTGATCAAGCAACCGGTGGTGAAGCAGGCGCTGACGTTCTTCCGTGATGGAGAGCGGTGGCCGACCGGTCAGGATAATCAGGACTGGCGCATCCTGATCAAGCAGATCGGCTAACAGGGTCCAGGTTGGGTCATCGAGCCACTGCACATCTTCAATGGCGACCAGAAGGGGGGCATGCTCAGCAACTCGGCTAAGCACTGCAATCAATCCGTCATGGAGCCGCTGGGTATGAATCTGCGGCAACGTATGCGCGGAAAGGCCCTGACTTCCCCGATTGGTCGGCCACAACTCGCCAGCAAGACTGTAGATGCTATCGCTGAGTGTCGCCAGCCGTCCATCGTTCAGCAATACCGGCAATCCACTGCGGAGCGCAGAGTATGGACTGCGCTCGATAAATCGTGCCGTGCTATGCAGGACGATGGTTCCATGCGCACGAGCCTGAGCGAGAAAGGTCTGGATCAGATGCGATTTGCCAATACCGGCCTCGCCAAGGATTAACACACCACCGCTCTGACCGCGTTGGAGACGCTCTAAACGATCGCGCAGCAGTGCTAGCTCGCTCGCTCGTCCAATCAGTGCTTCACCATCACGATCAATGTGAATCCGTTGTACGCTGAGGGTATTGGCAGGATCGAAGATTGGTTGGAAAACAGTAACAGGGTCAGCGATGCCGCGCAAATGCAGCGGGGGGAGTGCACTGAAACTGACCCGGTCGCGACAGGCGGCTACAGTTTCACTATCACACAAAATCGTAACATCAGTTTGATGTGCTGCCTGCATCAGCCGTGCAGCTCGATTAACGACCGATCCCATCATTGTGTATTCACGCCGGTCTTGGCCGCCTACCGAGCTACAAAGTGCTATGCCACTAGCTATGCCAATCGTGCAGCTAAAGCCGAGATTCGAGAGGGTATTCACAATGTCGTGTGCGGTCAGCACGCCTCGTAAGGCGTCATCTTCATGGGCAAACGGCGGCAGGCCGAAGGCGGCGAGCAACGTTGGCCCCTTGTTATCGGTGCCAAGCCGACTAATACTTCCCTCATACCGGTAGAGACAAGTTTGCAGTGCACGGATTGCAGCCTGTGCTGCCGGTAATGGTGTCTCGGCAGTTAGATCACCAAGATGGGCAAAGAGAACAGTGACGTAGCGCTGCTCGGCCAGCCATGCCGTCTGGCCGGCATCGATATGGCTCAGGATTGCCTTCGGTACATACGAACGCAAGAATTCGATCTGATCCTGGTCGATGACCGGTGTGGCAAAAGCCCGCAACGGTACGTCGTCAAGCAAAGCTGTCAATTGCCAGCGTCCATCCGAGAGCTGTTTCGCTTCACACCACGGCTGTACCAGCTTCCAGGCTGTTTCCGTCAAAACAACTTCACCCGGTGGTGCAGCAGCTTCGGCAGCACCAGTATCACGAACTGCATCACCAACGATCAGCAACTCCCACCGTTCAAAAATACCACCGAGGTGCATCAATGTAACGTCACCGGCTCCGATCCCTACCCGTACCCGCAATGAACGGGCTTTAACATCAATGGCTTCAGTGCTCCAGATTACCGGCGACATCATCATCTGGATTGCTAGCCCACACTGAACAGCACGACGTGTGAGTAGTGCTAAGTCTTCCGCTCCGTACCAAAGGGCAATTAAACCGTCACCAGAGAACTTAATCACATCCCCGCCGTGTGAGGTGACAATCCGCACCAGATGACCAAAATAGAGGTCTAGAATCTGGGTAAGTTCTTCCGCTCCTGTAGGACTGGTGTGCGTTAAATGCTCAGTAAGAGCTGTAAAGCCAGAAAGGTCTGCCGAGAGTATCGCCGCTGGGAAAGTCTCTTTTGCCGGTTCGAGCCGACCATCGGGATTGATGTTATTCAGTCGTTGTCGAATAATTCCTGGCAGATAACACGCCAGTTCAGCAAAATTGGCGAGCATCATGTCGGCTGTCCATGACAGGTGATACGGCGGAAGCCAGAAAAGCTATGATTGCCACGTGTTAATAAAGCGTTGAATCGGAAACCTATTTGATTATGGATCAGTTATCAGGGTCGCGCAAGAGGCGAAAGGGCGATAGAGCTTTGCAGAGTTTTCAGGTTTTGGTTCTGTTTGCCGAAGAACGTCGTTCCTACCCGCTTGACATTCCCGATCTACACGGTTGCCGGGGCTTGTGGGCATCCGACCTGCATACCGAATGACGGTACGGAGAATCTTGAGCAGCTAAGTGAGGTTTCTCGTGCGTACCAATCGGTGTATTTTCACTACTAATTACACTGCATGCATCGTCAACGCATCGTTAGCAGGGGCAAGGAGGGAACGCGCCAGAGGAAGATAGGCCGCCGCCCGTCGCACGTAATCACGAGCGGTTGGATTATTCCGAATGGCAACCGGATCAACAATACCCTGGTTATGCCAGGCGGCAAGGGTTCGCCAAGAAATTGGTTGACCCTCGACAACTGACCGCCAGACGCCACGTTCGAGATTTGCTGCCAGATAGTTGATTGCCAGCTCGTCGTTACTGATTTCAGCCGTGAGTGCCGCAAACAAGGCTTGTTGATCGTTGAAAGTAGTTGGATCAATCCGGCTTCCGGCTACCCGCAGCGGCACATACAGCACACGGCCATCGGCCAACGGTACCTTACCGGCCAGTATTTCAGCCGCAACCGACGGTCGCAGATTCGCCGGCCAGACACTAAAATTTGTCCCCAGTCCCTGCAAATTGACCTGCCGTTGAGCGGACTGGTATACCGGCGTTACCATCCGCAACGGAGGAACCAGCTCTTCCGCCCAGCCAAAGTTTTCGTTGTAGAGAATTGTAGCTATGACTACAGCAAATTCGTAATCACTCATCCCCGACAACTGCGGATGGTTGTGCTGCGCTGCCGCTTTCAAGATAGTAGCGCGTAAACGGTGCATTCGCGCAGCAAATTCAGGTCGTACAAACACCTCAATCGTGGGACCAGGACGGGTAGGTGGCGCCGAGCGGCTCTGCTGTCGGCTATGGTAAGAGTAGGCCGGCTGTACCTGTCCTAACAATCCCGCTCGATCCACGCCGATGAAGCATACCATGAAGAGTATCATCAGTAAGCGTCGCATAGACACCTCCCTTGCCTGTATAATACCTGGCGTGACAATAGAGTCGATAACAGTCTACAGACCGATCCTGGTTCGGTTGGCCGAGGGAAGGTGGTCGGGTTGCGACGGTGCTGCACATCCAGCACTTGATCAAAAACCCAGCCGTCGCATCGGGCACGTACCGTACCCGCGCAATCATTGCGTGAGGGGCCTGCCCTCACCCCCGGCCCCTCTCCCGCGCTGCGGGAGAGGGGAGTAGCGCAGAAGCGCCCTGCGCCGCACCCCCCTTCCTCGCCCCGTGTGGGAAGGGAAAGAGGACAGGGGCAATGGTGAGGGGCGCCAACCATCTCCCCCTTCCTCTCACCCAACGAGGTGGGTGGTACGAACGTCGTTTGGTGATCGGGATATAATGTACAAAGAGAAGGCGCGCAAAACGGTTTCCGGTTCAGATAGCAGAATATGTGCCCGCTCGATAGATTCTCTGAACCGACAACGGGTTCAGCCGTATTCGGTGGTACCGTGTTGCTTCTGTTGACACTGAGAATGATGCATGACACGTTTTCGAGGTATTCACCTTTCATCCGCTCTGCGTGGTATTCCTCCCAACGTATTGGGGATGGTCGTAGACGATCTGGATCACGGAATGAAGGCGATACCATTCATCACTCGTGATCACGGTGAGTCTATGACCGCAGCACGTCTGTTTCGTGCTCATAACGCTGGCTTGACCTATGTTGAACGTGGTTGCCCATGGCATTTCGACGAGCAAAGACCGGCGAAACGCGCTTTCGCTGATACCCGCTATCATCTGATGGTCGCGTTCCAACCCGACGGCAGCCACCGCGTGCGCTATCTGCGCCGGCCCTTCCGTCGTGAGCCGGACTTTGGTGTGACCAGCGTGACCTACGATTTCGCCGAGCTATTCACCCGTGGAGAGGAACCCGCATGAACACCACACCACCGCGCAAGAAACTGATTGAGGTAGCCCTGCCCCTCGATGCTATCAACACCGCCAGCGCCCGCGAAAAGTCGATCCGCCACGGCCACCCCGCGACGCTGCACCTCTGGTGGTCTCGCAAACCACTCGCGACCGCCCGCGCCGTGCTCTTTGCCCAGATGGTCGACGATCCATCGGCCTGGCCGGAGCTGTTTCCAACCGAGGCAGCGCAACAGCGCGAACGCGAGCGGTTGTTCCGCATCATCGAACACCTGGTCGTATGGGAGCACACCACCAACGAGGAGGTACTCGAGCGCGCCCGCTGCGAAATCCGGCGGAGTTGGGCGCGGCACTGCCTGGGCGGGACGGCGGCAGAACGCCTGTCCGACGACGAGATCGCCGAGGCCATCCGTACCGGACAGATCCCGCCGCTGCCAGGGGTACACGATCCGTTTGCCGGTGGCGGTTCCATCCCGCTCGAGGCGCAACGGCTGGGGTTGGAGGCCTATGCCAGCGACCTCAACCCGGTGGCGGTGACGATCAACAAGGCGATGATCGAAATCCCGCCGAAATTCCGCGACCGTCCGCCGGTCAATCCGCAGGATCGCCAGCACCCCGATCTCAACGCCTGGCGCGGCGCGCAGGGGTTGGCGGCCGACGTGCGGTATTACGGTCAGTGGATGCGGGAACAGGCGCAGCGACGGATCGGGCACTTGTACCCGCCGATCACCATCACCGCGGAGCTGGCAGCCGACCGCCCGGACCTGGTGCCGCTGATCGGGCAGCAGCTCACGGTGATTGCCTGGCTGTGGGCGCGCACCGTGC
>JAGHYT010000075.1:0-22123 GCA_017743535.1 Chloroflexus sp. | reverse complement strand
CCGCACCAGGCTGAAACTTGTCTGCCTATCACAACGTACAGATCAGTGGTTGTAGCAGCATATTCGGCGTGGTACAATGGAGGCAGCTTTCTCTCGCCGGATACGCAACGTTACAGCCACAGCTCATGAGTCTCGATACTGATAAGGGAGGAGTATTTATGTCCATTCTCGGTCGGATCAAAGATTTGATCAGTGCTAACATCAATGCCATGCTCGACAGAGCGGAGGACCCGGAGAAGATGGCGAACGAATACCTACGCCAATTAACCAACGAGTTGTACGAAGCACGAACTGGTGTTGCCCAAGCTATGGCTGACGAAACACGCCTCGAGCAGCGTCGTATCGCGGCTGAAGCAGAAGCGGAGCAGTGGCAAGTAAAGGCCGAGCGCGCCCTCCGTGCTGGCGATGAAGCCCTGGCCAAAGCTGCCCTGGCGCGCAAGGTTCAGGCGCAGAAACTTGCCGAACAGTACCGCGCCCAGGAAAAGGCGCAAGAAGAGCAGGTCGAAGCACTCCAGCAGGCCCTCATTGACCTTGAAACACGGATTGCTGAAGTGAAAGCCCGCAAAGAGCTGATCATCGCCAAGAAGAATCGCGCCCAAACCCAGGAAGCACTCCAGCGCACGGCAGCTTCGATTGGTCGAGTTAGTGCTCTCGATAAGCTCGACCAGCTTGAAGAAAAGGTCGATGACCGGCTGGCAAAGGCCGAAGCAATGGCTAAGCTTGAAGGTGATACCTTAGAGGCGCGCTTCCGCCAGCTTGAAAAAGATACCGAGGTAGATGTCGAACTGGCCGAACTGAAGCGTAAGCTGGGCTTGAGCTGATAGGTACATTCCATCGATGAACCATACCGCACACGTGGGAGAGGGAACCAATCCCACTTGTGCGGTAATGGACGTTGGTTGCTGAGAGTGTGTCCGAAGATACTTTTCGAGGAAGGGAGCTTTGCAAAGGTATCCAAACACATTCGTCTAGAGGCGCGGGAGAGGCCCGCGTTCTTCATGAGCGGTGAGACACCATTGCACGGTTTAGCGGTTGCACTGCCACGCCTATGCAGCAGAGCGCGTATGACTTCCCCCGCTCTTCCCCCTAGTCTCCTTCCTCACTTCCACAGTGAGAAGAAGGGCGAGATTGAGGTTGGTTGGGGTCTACCCCTCCTAGTACGGCGGCAGCCATTTACAGAGCATTAGACACTTGCCAACAGTGAATGCGTCTCCCCTGTCCCCGTGGTATCACCTACAACGCCGGTTCGTAACAAGCGCGGCATCGTGCTTCATACATATCTAGCCCGCCGACCACAATCGTTGGTGCATTTGCCGGTGCTGGCTTGCCATCAATTAATCGTTGCGAGCGCGTCGCATACGCTCCGCACTTGACACAAATTGCGTACAGCTTATCGACCTGTTCGGCTAACGCCAACAGGTGCATCATCGCCGGAAACGGCTCTGCACGGTAATT
Organism: Chloroflexus sp.; assembly: GCA_017743535.1. Lineage (GTDB taxonomy): Bacteria > Chloroflexota > Chloroflexia > Chloroflexales > Chloroflexaceae > Chloroflexus. The sequence goes on along the minus strand of JAGHYT010000075.1, from coordinate 20,668 downwards.
TAGATCGAGACCGGCAACAATCACTCGCACTCCCCGGTCGGCCAGCCATTGACAACCGCGCACCATCTCAGCCGGATCATCGTCGAAGAGATGGAGTTCATCAATTGCTACAACCTGCACATCGCCAGCATGAGCAAGAATTTCGCGCATCGTTGATACGGTAATTGCCTCAAGCCGACTCCCGCTGTGACTTGCTACCTGCCCCTCGGCATAGCGAGTGTCCATACGTGGGGTAAAGATGCGGAACGATTGCCGGGCAATGCGCACCTGTCGCATACGGCGGATCAATTCCTCGGTTTTGCCGCTATACATGCAACCGCAAATGACTTCGATTCGACCACCATCACCTGGACGTGTCATCCATTCCTCCGAAATTGTAGTATCCTATTGGCAGTATTGCCCATTAACGTGCGGAGTATACCACATATGTCACGCCAGACTGAAGACGAACGCCTGTTACAGACCGAACCTGTTCGACAACCATACCACTTCACCCATACTGATACCTGGCGGGTATTACGGATTATGGGCGAATTTGTTGAAGGCTTTGAGAACATGGCCGGCCTGGGTCCGGCAGTCTCAATCTTCGGCTCAGCCCGCATTTTATCCGATTCGCCAATCTACGCGGCTGCCGTCGAAACTGCCCGCCTCCTGGCTCAGGCAGGCTTTACAATTATCACCGGCGGCGGTCCCGGTTTGATGGAAGCCGCCAACAAAGGTGCACGTGCAGGTGGTGGTCGTTCGGTCGGCTGCACCATCGAATTACCATTTGAATCCGGCGCCAATCCCTTCGTTGATCTCGAAGTGCGCTTCCGCTATTTCTTCATTCGCAAAATCATGTTTGTCAAATACGCTCAGGCATTTGTGATCTTCCCCGGTGGCTTCGGCACGCTCGACGAACTGTTTGAGGCGCTGACCCTGATCCAAACCGGAAAAATTCACGACTTTCCGGTTATTCTCTATGGCTCTGATTTCTGGCAGGGCATGGTTGATTGGGCACGTCATACCTTGCTCGCCAACGGCACTATTTCGCAAAGCGATCTCGATCGGCTGCAAATTTGTGATGACCCGCAACAGATTTGTGCCCAGATTGTTGCATCGTATCAACAACGGTATGGGAAGCGAGGGAACGAGCCGTGGACTCACTGATATGGCCTGCGAACGATCAGCTTTGTGCCCTGTTAAGACGTTATTACTGCGGTGAGGCAGGTCTTTGGGCCGAGATTCTGGCCTGCGTTGAGCAAGAATTGCAGACACATCAACTTCCGGTTGCACCGCGGCATGTACGCTTCCGCCGAACGACCGATGGCTATTTGGTGGAGGTGCGTTCAGCCGAAGGGTTTCAGGTGTAAATGCGTGAAACAGCTCTTTTGCTTTCAGCGCAGAGCATGGATGGGTAACGGCTCAGCTATCTGTGATTTCTACCCCAAATATCTTTCAGTAGAGATCTGCCCCATAGCTGGTTTCGAGCGGCATGCCCTCTTTGATCTTAAAAGTACGTCTCCCATCCGGTAAGCGCTCAGCACGTAGGAAAAGAACATTATCTTTACCGATAAAAGAGCGGGCGAATTCAGAGAGATGGGTCACACAGTAGATTTTAATCTTCTTGTCGAGCAACGCACGAACAATTTGCCCGGCAATTTCCGAGCCTTCACGTTCATTGGTAGCGGCAAAGGCTTCATTCAATAGAAGCATGGCATTGGGAGTAAGATGGTCAACGATCGTACTCATCCGTGCGAGTTCCTCTTCAAACTTTCCCTTCACCATTGTCTTGTCTTCTTCGCGCCTGAAGTGAGTAAACAGAGCGCTTGCCAGATTGGCTTGAAACGCTGCGGCTGGAACAAACATACCGCATTGCATCATCATCTGTGCCTGACCGAGACTCCGTAGGAAAACGGTTTTGCCACCTCGGTTTGGCCCAGTAACAATAAGAAGCGATGTTCCATCAGCGGCAATATCATTACCGGTTACTGATGTTTTCATCGTCAATGCTAGGGCAACGTCGTACAACCCTACACACGAGCAGGAACGCTCATCGGCAGGCGCTGGCTGCGGAAAGGTAACGGGTTGGTCGAGCTGTGTGAGCTGCCTGTACAGGTTTAGACAGCCAATGTAGAATGCCAGCTCACGCCGTAGAACCTCGAAGAAGTGTTCTATGTGTGCAGCGGCCTGGGCCACTACACTGGCGGTACGGGCAAGCCCCTGGTCGCGTAATTCACCCAATACCTGAATACCAGCATCATCGCGTGGGTGGAGCGTATACGGATAGACTGGCGTATGGGCAGTGAAAAGACGTTGCAGCCAGTTCCGACCGACGTTGTTCGGACGACAGAGAACGTAGTCGCTACCTTCGTTCCCTTTTCCCAATTGTGCTCTGAGCAAGACACCCTGTGGGAAGCGCAACTGCTGAATATGTTGTTCCACTTGGGCCAGATACTCATCATGAAGCTCGTGCTGGATCATGGTGAAGAAGCGGCGGAAGCCCGGAGATGTGACGGTCGATACATGTTGGTCAGCAATCTGTCGTAACCGACGGAGGAGGTCTAAAGAGATTTCCAACAATTCACGGGCACCGCTTAGAAGGGAACTCGGTGATGCGCGGAACGAGGAAATCCACAGCCAACGCTTGCGCTTACGCTCAAGAAATGCTAGTGGAATCTGGTATAGCTGCCTGACAACATCAGGGTACCGGATGCAGTCTTTCAAGATGTCCTGGCGATATAGAATCGGTGTGAGTTCAGTCAACGATGACAACACAACTTGACGGACCACCTGCAACACGAATTCGTCACCCTGTGCCATCGCTTCAAACAAGATGGGCAAACCCAGATCTCGGATCACATCATCGATGAGCGGTGGTAATGGTGAAGACAGGTCAAAATCCTGATCGGGATGGAGCAAAAACACCTTCATCATGACAATCGCTCCTGAAGTTGTTCATAGGTGAGACCATACGTGCGCGCCAGTGAGATGGCATAAGCCAGGCCATCGGCTGGTCTGCGGGTTATTTTGAAAGTACGCCTGGCAGGATCAGCAGCGTCTATCGACGCTACCACACTGACCGTCTTTTCGCTCAACGAGGCCAGTTCGTCGAAAAATGTTACCCAGACTCCCAAAACATCGAGCGCTATCAGACGAGCCATGATCTCCTTACTCAAGAAGAGAGCATCCTGAACAGTGGTGGATGAGAAGATCTCATTCAGGATAAACACACTGTTTGGTGTAGCCTGCGCGAGCGCATCGTGGATGCGGAGCAGGTCATCCTCTAGTTTTCCGCGCAGATTCTGTAGATTCTCTGTGCGCTCGAAATGGGTGAAGATGTTGTCGGCCAGAAAGAGCGCTGCCTGCCGACCAGGAACGGGGCAGCCAAGACTGGCCAGATAGTGAGCTTGACCAATCATGCGGGCAAATGTCGTTTTGCCCCCCTGGTTTGGCCCTGTGACAACGAGAATACGTTCCGGATCATTGAGAAAAAAGTCGTTCCGCACAATGATGTTTGCATTATGCCGTAAAGTGTGAGCCAGAGCCAGATCAAAGCCGTCGCGCACAAAGATCGATTTGTTGGTTGTGCTGACGCGAGGATAGCAAAAGGGTAAATGCTGGGCTTTAAAATCGGCAATAAAGTCAAGATAAGCAACATAGAACTGTATCTCACGGTCGAACGTCTCAATAGTTTGATCGAGAAATTGGGGATGTTGGCGGCAGAAATGATCTAGGGCAGTGAAGGGTTCAGGGTATAACAGGGCAACAGAATCGAGAATCTTAGCCTCAATATGACTCATTCCGTTGCGTTTTGACAGATGCAAGAATTCATCCGACGTATCACGTTGCTTAAACTTTTTGAAGGTATTCTCTATATCCAGGCTGTAATCAACCTCGTCCTCGTAGGGCTTGACCTTGAAACTCCCACTCTCGATGATGACGCAATACCTGATCGCGGACAGAAACTGCTTGACCTGCTGCCCTTCAGCCGCCAGCGATTGGTATCCCGACGACCGAACGTAATGCTTCAGATATTCACGGAACGCTACAAGACCGCGCGAACGCAGTGAAAGATTGTCCAGGTTGCGTGCAAGAGAATCTACTGTGTTACAATACACTAAAACCGCTTCAAGAAACCAACCTTTTTTGTGATAGTCAACGTCAAGTTTGTCAATCATTGTCAGATAGCGCCGTACCGTGCCCATACCCTCCGCAAATGCTTTGATCGCCATCATCACCGGCTCGTGTTCCAGGTCTTGAAACACTTCTTGTCGATAGTAAACCGTTTCGACATCACGCAGAGGAGTCCAGAAAAAGGATTGGAGCTGGTATCCCGGTTTGAGACTAGTAATAGCTGCGACTATTTGATCCAGATTCAGATCGGAAAAGAAAGCGGGCTGAACGCTGGCAAGCGGGCGATGTTCATCGTGGTTATGAAGAATGGAGATCATGGAATCCCTCGTACTACACAGAACACTTGCGGCGTAAAGAAAAAACCTCTACAGAGAACTTACTCCTCTGTAGAGGCTATCAGCCTAAAAGGCAATTGACGGTGAGCCTCATCACCGGTAACTCACTGAGATCATTCTACTCTCAAAAGAACAAATGTCAAATCAGCATCTAGCTCGTTGACAATTTGACTCACTTCTACGGAATCTATGCTTCAACAGAGCAAACAATCAGCGAGAGCGGTCAGCATACTCAGCATTGGTCACCTTCACTAACCAGATGAGGCAACAGCGGAGACACATCGGCTGGCGTATACGCTGAAGGGACGGGAATTTCGCCCGACTGCATCCCCCTGCCTTGCCCCTGGGAGAAGAGGCAGGGGCCGCTGGGGGAAGGTGCGGGGAGAGTAACGATCTCCCGCATTCCCGACTTTACCTCATAGCACAAACGAGGCAATAACCATGCCAAGCAAGAGTAACCCGCCCCAAATGGCGATCCAGAAGAGATCGCGACGAACGTCGGCATACTCACGGCTATAGTCTGGTGGTTCAATTGAACGTGCAACCGGTCGTCGAACCGGGGCAGAACGCTGGTTTGAACGACGACGATTACTGCGCGAAGAGATCGACATACGGTCTGGCTCCTTCCTGTATTGTATTTTCCCTGATATTATAGCGGAAATCATCTGTTCATCAGGCGCTTGCACATCTGAAAGTCTAACGGTACTATAGCCTGCGTAGCGTTCCCGTAGCACGTGCAGGCGACCCGACCAAGGAGGAACGCGGCATTATTGGCATCTAATGACATTGTTGGTGAATCAACTATGCGGATCGGTATTCTTGGTGGTGGTCAACTGGCCCAGATGCTCACCCAGGCTGCAATATCACTGGGGGTTGAAGTAGTTATTTGTGAGCGGCTACCAGATAGTCCGGCAGCCCGCTATACTCAATATGCAGTCGTTGGCCCCTGGGAAGACGAGACGGTTTTGACAGCCTTTGCCCGCCAGTGCGATTTGGTCACGTTAGAGAATGAGTTTATTGACGCCTCGATACTTGAGCGTATCGAGGCGCATGGTGTTCCGGTCTTGCCGCGACCGGCAACGGTGGCAGTTGTACAAGATAAGTTACGGCAGAAGGAGCGATTGGCATCTGCCGGACTGACGGTACCACCATTTCGGTCAGTGACGACACCAAACGATGTGTTGACTGCGGCGCAAGAGTTTGGCTGGCCACTCGTGCTGAAGACACGCCGGAATGGGTACGATGGGTACGGAAATGCAACCGTTCGCAGCGCTGAAGAGGTGATACTGGCCTGGGAGCGTCTTACACGCGGAGGTAGTCCGTTGTTCGTCGAGGCTTGGGTGCCGTTTACGTGTGAGCTGGCGGTGATGGTTGTGCGCGGACGTGACGGTACGACAGTGGCTTACCCTGTCGTTGAAACAGTACAGCAGAATCACATCTGTCATGTGGTACGGGTACCGGCGCCGGTCGATGCAAACTTGGCAGCGCAGGCCACCGATCTGGCAGTAGCAGCAATTCAGGCGGTTGAGGGGGTCGGTATTTTTGGCGTTGAGCTGTTTGCGCTCGCTGACGGGCAGGTGCTCATCAATGAATTAGCGCCACGTCCACACAATTCCGGTCACTACACGATTGAAGCCTGCGTGACGTCGCAGTTTGAAAATCACCTGCGCGCCGTGTTGGGTTGGCCGCTTGGCCCAACCACCTTGCGGGCGCCAGCGGCGGTAATGGTGAATCTGCTCGGCAAGCGCAACGGGCCGATCAATCCATCGGCCATTGTCGCAGCGCTGGCTGTACCAGGAGCACACATTCATTTTTATGGTAAGCGAGAAGAGCGGATTGGACGTAAAATGGGCCATGTTACAGCACTTGGCGCAACATTGGCCGAAGCAGAAGCTGTTGCCCGACGCGCCGCAGCCCTGGTTACAATGCCGGAATAGCAGAGCTAGAGCGTATCTCGGAACGTTCACGCATCAGGTGAGGAACAGGTATGGCCGATCATCCGTTAGTGGGTATCATCATGGGGAGTGACAGCGACTTGCCAACGCTGCAGGGCGCTATCGATGTCTGTCGCGAATTCGGCATTCCCTACGAAGCACGTATTGTCTCGGCCCATCGCACACCACTCGACATGGCCGAGTATGGGATGACCGCACATCAGCGCGGTATTCGGGTTATCATTGCCGGGGCAGGCGGTGCAGCACATTTACCGGGGATGATCGCAGCCTATTCGCCATTACCGGTGATTGGTGTTCCGGTGCCCAGCAAGGCGCTCAATGGTCTGGATTCCCTGCTCTCAATTGTGCAGATGCCGGCAGGTGTGCCGGTGGCAACCGTTGCCATCGGCAACGGACGTAACGCCGGCTTGCTGGCAGTACAGATTCTGGCGAGCGCTGATCCGGCACTCTTAGCCCAGGTCCTGGCTTACAAAGAGCGTATGGCTGCCGAATCGCGAGCCAAAAACCGCATCTTTACGGAAACGTGATTCCCTGGTGGTTCAGCAGGTTTCCTGCTCTATTTCTGATACGAACTCAGGAACTGTAAGACACATTTGCGATACCATTGTTAGCGAAGTGAAAGGACGCGAGATTACTATGCAAAATTTCCTTATTACTGGCGGAGCTGGGTTTATTGGCAGTAACTTTGTCCATTACATGCTTGATACATATACCGATTATCGGATCGTGGTGTACGATAAACTTACGTATGCCGGTAATCTAGCAAATCTGGCGTCGGTTGCCAATGATCCGCGCTTCACATTCGTGCGGGGCGATATTTGCGATATTGATACGGTACGCGAGGTAGTGCGTACCTACAAGATCGATACTATTGTCAATTTTGCCGCTGAGACCCACGTTGATCGGTCAATAATGGCGCCCGATGCAGTAGTACGTACTAATGTGAACGGAACCTGGACCTTGCTCGAAGTAGCCCGCGAGTTTCAACTTGAACGTTTCCATCAGATCAGTACCGATGAGGTGTATGGCGCAATTCCGGCCCCCCGCCGCTCACGAGAGGGTGATCCTCTTGAACCGCGCAGCCCCTACTCGGCGAGTAAGGCCGGCGCCGAGCACCTCGTGTATGCCTACTACATTACGTATGGGGTACCAATAACGATTACCCGCGGTTCAAATAATATCGGGCCGTACCACTATCCCGAAAAGGCGGTTCCCCTCTTCACAACGAATGCCATTGATAACTTGCCTCTACCGATCTATGGTGATGGGTTGCAGGTACGTGATTACCAATATGTCCTTGACCACTGTGAAGCGATTGATATTGTGCTCCATAAAGGCCAGATCGGCGAGGTGTATAACGTTGGCACAGAGGTTGAGACGCCGAACATCGAAATGGCACGCAAGATTCTCGATATTCTCGGCAAGCCGTACAGTCTGATCCAACACGTCACCGATCGCGCCGGTCATGACCGACGTTATGCGCTTGATTGCTCGAAACTGCGCGCATTGGGCTGGCGTTCACGCCATACATTCGATGAAGCACTCGAAAAGACGGTGCGCTGGTTTGTCGAGCATGAAGACTGGTGGCGCCCGATCAAGTCAGGCGAGTATATGGAGTATTATCGGCGCCAGTATGTTGAGCGCAGGTAAATACTCTGGTGAGAACGGAATCCAACACGAAGGTGAGTACCAGAGTTAGTAGACCGGAAATGAGAGCATGATCAAGTTGCAACAGTTTCAGCGTCTATGCTGCGGAGCACACCTAGCGCCCCTGTACCTCCCCCCTCGCCCTCTTCCTCTGCCACACTGGGAGAGGAAGAGGGCACATGGGGTGCTGGAGAGAAAGAACGTTGGCAACCTGCGCTCGATCCGGTACCCGCTGAACGGCGGGAGACGTGGAGGGCTGGAGCGAAAGAAGTTGGAAACCCCTCATGCAACAGTTGCACGGGTACGGTACGTGACCAATGAGAAGTTTTTGATCAGGTTCTGCGGAGTGAGCAGTAGAGGTAGATACCTAACCCGCCTGCCTCCGCTCCCAACGTATCGGCAGGAAGGATAGGCGCGCCACGCCGTGAAGAGCACGGTTAGACAATAAAGCTGTCAGTATGCACCGCTGACCCGCACTCAAGTTTTAAACAAGTACACCAACCTATGACCGACACCGATAATCGTCTACGTAGTAAAGCTGCCCGATTGCGCCATCTGGAGCATACACTCTACAATGCACCCAATGGTCTGAGTGTTGTTGAATTGGCTAAGCGGTGCGGAGTACACCGACGCACCATCTACCGTGATCTCGACGCACTCGCCGAAAGCGGGGCGCCAATCTGGCAGCACAATGGCAAATACGGCATCGACCGTAACGCATACCTGGCGACAATTCGCCTCAACCTTCACGAGGCAGTTGCGCTCTTCTTCGCCGCCCGCCTGTTGAGCCATCATAGCGACGAGCATAACCCACATATCGTTTCGGCCCTGAACCAACTGGCTGCCGGTCTACCAGATCAGACGATTGCCGATCATATTTCCCGTCTGGCAAATATTGTGCGCGACCGCCCCCCACATCCCCAGTACATCCAAACCCTTGAAAAACTTACCCGGGCGTGGGCCGACCGGCGGATGGTGCGGATACGCTATCGTCCGCCTAATCGCCCTCCCACCGAGCGCGAGATCGCCCCCTATTTCCTTGAGGTCGTGCGGATGACGCCAGGCGTATACGTGATTGGGTATGACCGACTGCGTGACGATGTTCGCACCTTCAAAGTTGAGCGTATCGAGCACGCGGAACTGTTGACGGAACATTATACCATTCCAAAAGAATTTGACCCTTACGACCATCTGGCACACGCCTGGGAAGTAATGAACGAAGCGGCAGTGACAATTCATCTACGCTTTAGCGCCCAAATCGCACCGCGTATTCGTGAAAATCGCTGGCATCATAGCCAACAACTCACCGAAAACCCTGACGGTAGCTGCGATCTACATTTGACTGTTGGCGGCATTCGCGAGATTCTGAGCTGGGTGTTAAGCTGGGGTGCAGACGTTGAAGTACTGGAGCCGGAGGAATTGCGGCTGGAAGTCATCAACCACGCCCGTCGCATACTGACGCACTACAACACCACATCGTAGCGGTATCAGAATCCATTGACCGTCGGGGCGAGGCGGCGCATCGCCCTGCGCTTCCCGACGACACCGCGCCCTCGGCGATACCCACGTCCTAAATCTGTCCCGCGCCCCAGGCCACGTCGTGCCCTCACCCTGTGATTCCGTCAGCACTAGACTGGTCGTCCATCGTGTTGCGTCCATCAATGGGCTTCATCTGTCGTGAAGCGACCACAAGTTACTCGGCTAGTCTCTTACTTCTATCCTCCACCGGAAAAAACAAAGGTCGGCTGTATGCCGACCTCGTCAGGCGGATACGGACTATCACCTACTCAGCATCTTCACCATAAATCTCTTTGAGCAGGCTCTTCTTCTGTGGCTGAGCACGGCTAGCCCGCCGACTTTCACGCTCGTTCTGTCGCTCCTGCGCGACATTCAAGCGGCGCATAAAGCGATCAACCTGACCGGCAGTATCGACGATCCGCTGCTCGCCGGTGTAGAACGGATGGCAATTAGCACAGATTTCTACGCGCAGATTGGGACGTGTCGAGCCAATCTTCCAAACGGTGCCACACGTACCACACACAATGCCATCGGTATAGTATTTGGGATGAATACCCGGTTTCACGGCAACTTCCTCTCTAGTGAGTGGCTGTGGTTGTGCCAACTGGAATCACGCTCACCTTCTTCTGCGTGCGTGAATAGTGGCTAAACTGCACTACACCATCTACGAGTGCGTACAGCGTCCAGTCACGACCAACCCCAACATTCTCACCCGGCTTAATCTTCGTACCACACTGGCGGACGATAATGTTCCCGGCGCGAACCTTCTCGCCGCCAAAGCGCTTGACTCCGCGCATTTTTGGATTGCTATCGCGCCCATTGCGCGAGCTACCTACACCTTTCTTGTGGGCCATTGTTCAAGCTCCTCTCAGGCGACGATCTCGCTGATACGAATTTTGGTATAGCGCTGGCGATGACCGGTGCGACGGCGATAACGTGTTTTGTTGCGATACCGAAAAACAACGATCTTCTCACCCTTTTGCTCGCCGAGCACTTCCGCCCGCACCACTGCACCTTCTACTAGTGGTGAGCCGACCTTTACCTGATCCGCGTCACCCACTAGGAGCACTTCGCCTAGCTCGATCTGGCTGCCTGGTTCGGCGTTGATCAGGTCGATAGTTAAGACCTGGCCTGGCTCAACACGGTATTGCATGCCTCGGTCACGAATAATTGCATACACGGTCTTCTTCTCCTTGGGGCGACGCCTTTGATAGCGTCGAGACAACATGAAAACAGAGCGGTTTCACCGCCCTTCGCCTTGCGTAGTATAGCAAAGGGTGGGCGTAGTGTCAAACCGATTCAGTTTCAGCTCTCATTCGCTCCGAGCAATCCGCGCCATTTCTTCACAAGCGCGCAGCGTCGCAATGCGCGCCCAGCCTAGTGAAGCATTTGCGCCAATTGCCAGCAACAGAATGAGATCATCGACCGATGCCATGATGATATTTTGATCCTGGCCCTCGTGGATGACCAGATGCCCCGGACGCTGCTGTCCCAAATGCCGACCAATCTCGGTCAGCGCCAGCGTATTACCCGCTGCCAAGGCAGCCACTACAGTCACATTAATGTCACGCCGCCGACTCCAGTGGCTGAGCACCAGGCCACTCGTGTCAGCCAGAATCGCGCATTGCACATCAGGGGCCAGTGCCAGATCCTTCAGCGACTGGCGCATCCGCTCCAATTGCGCTTCCGAATAGCTCCGCCCACTACGCCCGCTCTGATTTGGGGTGAGCCGCATCGCAACACCTGATGACGCAACCAACGGCTGAGCGGGTTGACGGGCACGCAATGCAGCTAGTCGCTGGCTAAACCGACTACCGACGGCAGGTTCAGGCGCTGGCGGATCGACCCGACGTGCAGCGACGGGCTTCGTCGGATCGAGGAGCGTTATAGCTGTCAGTCGTAGCTGCTCGGCATTAGCCGGTTTAGCCAAGACATAGTCGATCTGCAATTCGCTCTGCAACTGCGGTGATACTTCCTCTGGGCTGATCGTAAAGACGACGATCGCAGTGCCTGGATCGAGTTGCCGCACTCGCTGAATAAGCTCGATGCCACTCATCCCTGGCATCTTCAGATCGGTTAGCAGCAGATCAACCGGCTGCCGAGAAATGTGAAGGAGCGCCGCCTCTGCCGACGAGACATCGCTTACCTCGTAAGACGTGTCTTCGGTCAATGCCAGCGACACCAGCCGACGAATATGAGGATCGTCATCAACAACCAGAATGCGCTTAGGCATATCCACTCCGGCGAACACACCGCCGCGCCCGGATTGGCGCGGCGGCGGCATGGACGTCGTGCATATTTATAGTATAGCCGGTTTATGCTGAATTTGTCGTTAGCCCAAAGGTACGAATTTGATGAATTATTTGTCAGAATGACGCCATACATCCCTAATGGGAGATGACGACCTCACCCACCTATTCTGGCATGACAATCCGAATGTGCAACTCTTTCAACTGTCGTTCATCAACCGGTGATGGTGCGTTAGTCATGAGATCAACTGCTTGCTGCGTCTTGGGGAAGGCCATCACCTCACGAATCGTCGGCTCATCGGCCAGGATCATCACCAGCCGATCAATGCCAGGCGCAATGCCACCGTGTGGTGGAGCGCCGTATTCAAACGCTTCCAGCATATGCCCAAACTGGGCCTGTGCTTTCTCTTCGCTAATACCGAGCAACGAGAAGACCTGTTGCTGAATATCACGACGGTGAATACGAATACTGCCACCACCGGCTTCATACCCGTTGAGGATCAGATCGTAGGCCTTCGCCCGTACTTTTCTGGGATCGGTGGTTAACAGATGCAGGTCTTCATCTTTCGGTGCAGTAAACGGATGGTGAACGGCGTCCCAACGCTGTTCCTCTTCGTTCCATTCTACCAACGGAAAATCGACAATCCACGCAAAACAGAGCGTATCGGGATCGGCCAATCGCAGCCGCTCTGCCAGATTGCGGCGTAGCTTGTCGAGCGAAGCTGCAACCACCGCCGGTTGATCGGCCACGATGAGGATCAGATCACCGGGTTCGGCGGCCATGCGCTCAGCGATAGCGGTAAATTCACCAGGAGCCAGATTCTTGGCGAAACTTGAACGCACTTCACCGCCATCAGATGGCAGAGCTGCCCAGGCCAGGCCCTTTGCTCCTCCGGCACGCACCACTTCCGCAAGCTCGTCAATCTGCTTCCGCGAGAAATGGGCACATCCTGGCGCCCGAATACCCTTGACCTGACCGCCATTGGCTAAGACACTGCGGAAGACCTGAAATGGGGTCTCAGCAAGCAGATCGCTCAGATTAACCAGCTCTAAGTCGTAGCGCAGATCGGGCTTATCCGAACCGTAACGCTCAATTGCCTCGGCGTATGTCAGGCGGCGAAATGGGGTTGGTAAACGCTTATGTGGCACGATTGTCCGGCAGAGTGCCGTAAACAGCCGTTCGATCAGCGCAAGCACATCCTCCTGATCGACAAAGCTCATCTCCATATCGAGCTGGGTAAACTCAGGCTGCCGGTCGGCACGCTGGTCTTCATCACGAAAACAGCGTGCGATCTGAAAATACTTATCGTAACCGGCCACCATGAGTAACTGCTTGAGCTGCTGTGGACTTTGCGGTAGCGCGTAGAATTTGCCTGGATGCAGTCGTGACGGCACCAGATAGTCGCGCGCGCCTTCGGGGGTCGATTTGATCAGAATCGGTGTCTCGATTTCGAGAAAACCTTCGGCGTCGAGAAAATCGCGAATAAACTTCACTACTCGATGACGCAAGATCAGGTTGCGCTGCATCCGTTCCCGACGCAGATCGAGATAGCGATACTTCAGTCGCACCGATTCATCTTCACCACCCTCCTTGGCAATGTAGATCGGCGGTGTGCGGGCCGGATTCAACACCTGCGCTTCAAACGCCTCTACCTCAATCTCACCGGTCGCAAGATCAGGATTCACTGCTTCTGCCGGACGTATGCGCACATGTCCACGCACCTGCACCACGTATTCCGAACGAACGGTTTCGGCTACTGCGTGCGCTGCTGGATGGGCGCTGTTGAAAACAACCTGCGTGATGCCATAACGGTCACGCAGGTCGATAAAAATAAGATCACCATGATCGCGCCGACGATGCACCCAGCCGGCCAGCGTTACCTCCTGACCGGCATGAGCCGGACGCAATTCACCACAGGTGTGTGAACGATACATAATGCACTCCTGCCGAATCGAAAGCGGCATCGATAGCTCAGCCGTCGCATTATAACACAGCGTTACACTTCGCCGATCTGATCAATGATGCGGTGCAGCCAGGGCGTTGTGACACCAACCGGCAGAAGCTGTAGAGCCTGCCGGGCAGCGTTCCGCTGCGCCACAAGGGCGGTACGGGCTGCGGGTAAGCCGTTGGTGCGAATCAACGGCAAAGCCTCGGCGATAGTGGCTGGTGTCGGATTTGCAAACACTGCTTGCAATGCCGGTGCTGGTGGCTCGGTCACAGCTAGTAGCATCGCCAATGGCACATGACCGGCCTGTAGTAGAGCACCATTAGCCTCCAGATCGCGAATTTCTGTTGCCAACCGCAGGGCCAGTCCTAAATGTAGACCAAACTGTGCCGCAGGTTCAAGGACATGTTCTGCCAACCCGCCACACAAGACACCTGCCTGGGCCGACGCCGCTAAGAGCACCCCGAAAAGTGCTTCTGTTCGTTGCCAATAGATGGTCAAAGCAGTTTCCTGGGGTGTAAGGCTCGTAATCGTGGTCAATTGCCCTTCACAGATCCGCATCACCGCCTGCGAGTAGAGTTCAATCACCCGTGGATCAGGGCTGCGGGCCATCTCGCCGGCGGCAAGCGCAAAGAGGTAATCGCCAACCATCAAAGTCACACCATGATCCCACGCACCATTTGTACCTCGCCCTAATCGACGAGCCTGTCTGTCGATGAGGTTGTCATGGGCACGAGTTGCCGCTTCAATAAGCTCCACTGCAGCTGCCGCATGGACAACCTGAGTACTAACGGTATTACCTAGCCGGGCAACGGCGAGGACAATCAGAGCGCGCAGTCGATCTGCTGCATCGGCTATCACGTGCGGATCAACCATCGCAATGACGCTATACCGCGCCCGTAGCCGGTCACGAAGTATCTGCTCGACAAGCGAAAGATCGTGGTGCAACTCCGCTGGAATAGCAAGGGTCATGCTTTATCACTTCAGCTATAACGTATTGCCTACTGTTTGGAAAGATACGCTATCCCGGCGTCCCTGTCAACCGTCATCCAAGTCGCCAACGGATTTTCAGCGTTTTCAGCTCCGGATCACCTTTGAAGCCTGAACGATACCACAACAAATCGACATCAACGAACCTTTTCGTTTGACACGTGAGCGTATCCGATTAACAATACAGGTGTCTCAATACTTGACAAAAAACGGAGGTGGAGCGTGACCCTGAACCCCACACGCATCGGACAAGCGATTGGCATAACGGTAGGTGCGGTCGCGGCACTGGCCAGTGTGGGCGCCATTGCCGCACTACGACGACCATTGCCCCGCACGAATGGCAAAATCACCGTATCTGGCCTTCATGGTGCGGTGGAAATACGACGTGACCGTTGGGGTGTGCCGCATATCTACGCAGAACACAACGAAGATCTCTTCTACGCTTTAGGGTATGTTCATGCCCAGGATCGTCTCTGGCAGATGGAAATGCACCGACGCATCGGACACGGTCGGCTGGCCGAGATTGTTGGGTCAGCAGCCCTCGATTCCGATCGCTTTATTCGCACACTCGGCTTTAGTCGCATTGCCGATCAGGAGGTCAAGCTCCTCGATGACGAAACTGCAACGCTCATGAGCGCGTATGTACGTGGGGTCAATGCCTGCATCGAACATACCGGTAACCGGTTGCCGCTCGAATTCACGCTGCTCGGCTTCCAACCCGAACCGTGGACACTGACCGATCTGCTGGTCTGGCCGAAAATGATGGCACTCACCCTGTCAACCAACTGGATGCAAGAACTGTTGCAGGCCCAGATTGTTGCGTTGGTTGGCATCGAACGCGCTACTGCATTGCGTCCTCACTATCCAGAAGACGCACCGCTGACTGTGCCGGCCGGTACCAGCTATACACCCGATCTCGGTGCCGGGGCGCTCCAATTGGCCAGCGATGCTGCCTTGTTTACCGGTGAAAATGAGACACCACAAGGGTCAAATGCCTGGGTCGTCGCCGGTCAACGCACCACGAGTGGTCGCCCCTTACTTGCGAATGATCCTCATCTCAATCTCACATTACCAAACCTCTGGTACGAGGTTCATTTAGAAGGGGGCGATTTTCACGTCGCTGGGGTGACCATTCCTGCTACCTGTGGGGTGATCATCGGTCACAATCAACGTATTGCCTGGGGCGTCACCAATGCCCGTACCGATAATCAAGACCTTTTCATTGAGCAGTTTGATGCGACTGATCCTCGCCGTTACCGCTGGAATGACGACTGGCTTACTGCTGAGGTCGTTCAAGAGAAGATTGTAGTCAAAGGGCAGACGAACCCAACAGTGATCGATGTGCGCATCACACACCACGGGCCGATCATCGATCCGGTCGCCGGTCCACTACGCGGTGAACCATCCAGTACCGACTCGACAACGCAGGCGCTGGCGCTGCGCTGGACCGCACTTGACCCCTCGCCTACCCTCACCCGTTCCGTTCTCAAACTGAACCGTGCCCGCAACTGGGAAGAGTTCCGGGCAGCATTGCAAGACTGGGACGTGCCACCGCAAAACTTTGTCTACGCTGATATTGACGGCCACATCGGTTACTGTCTGGCCGGTCGTCTCCCGATTCGTCGTCAAGGCGACGGGATGCTCCCGGTTCCCGGTTGGAACAGTGATTATGAATGGCAGGGCTACATTCCATTCACCGAGCTACCTAACCAGCTCGATCCGCCGAATGGCGCCATTGTAACGGCCAATCACCGAATCACTCACGATAAACATCATACCAGTGCACCTATTCAGGGTTTCTGGCTCAATCCATACCGTGCCCAACGCATTCAAACGTTACTCGACGCTACCAGGCAGCACGATGTTCGTAGTTTTGCACGCATTCAGGGTGACGTCTTGTCGTTACCCGGCAAAGCTCTTGTTGAGCAGATGGCCCGTCTTCAGCTCGAGTCTGGAATGGAGCAGCGTGTACGCGATCTCTTCATCACCTGGGATGGTCAGCTTCATCCAGAAAGTGTTGGGGGCGCTATCTATGAAGGTCTACGCTACCACCTGCTCCGCATTGTCTATCACGAACTGCACGATCTGTTCACGACTTCGGCAGCGCTGGGTTCGTTTAGTGTTTTGCCGGCCAACATCTACCTGGAATGCGCCTTACCGATGATCCTTTCCCGCATGACCTGTCAACCGCTCGAACAACCCGATGAATGGCTCGGCCACGGTCGTAGTTGGGGCGGCGTCTTACGGGCAGCTCTGGCCCGTACTGTTGCTGAACTGACTGAACGATTCGGTAACGATCCTTCACGCTGGACGTATGGCCGCTTGCATACATTAACCCTACGCCACCCCCTTGGTAGCGTACCCGCACTTACCCCTCTCTTCAATCGCGGGCCATGGTCAATCGGCGGTGACATCGATACCGTTAACCATTGCTATCTTCCCCGCGACAATGCCGGCATGAAGATTACCAATGGTGTTTCATTACGCTTTATCTTTGATCTCAATGATTGGGATAACTCGCGGGCTATTCTACCAGGTGGACAGAGTGGGCATCCGGCCAGTCCTCATTATGCCGATATGGTGACGGCCTGGCGTGGTGGCGCCTATCATCCACTGTTGTGGAGCCGGGCGGCAGTCGAGCGGCACACCAGAGACGTTTTGACGTTGCTTGCCGAACATTGAGCGTATTGTTGCGGAAGCATGTCATCTATCTATGTTATGGTATAAGTGCAGGCAGGTCGTACACGTCGCTCAGAAGCGGAGAGAAAGGACTGAGAGAAGGTGCAGGTACCGGTATCACTGCTCATAGCTAGCTTTTCGTTGCTACCTGAAAAGACTTAGGACGAAGCGGAACCGCTGATGATAAGGTTCATCGTCACCTGATACGATGATGCAAACAATAAACAACCTGTTTTCACTGATTGCCGCCTGCACAGATCGACCGGTCTGGCTGGTGGGGGGAGCTGTGCGCGAGCTGCTTACCGGTCGTACCCCGGCTGACCTCGACCTCGCCATCGATGGGAGTGGACTAGCGCTTGCGCAGGCGCTCGCGCACACCGGCAACGGCACATTCGTCGCCCTCGACCGCGAACGTGACACCGGTCGGGTCGTCTTTGCCGACGGGATGACCATCGACTGTGCGACACTGCGGGCCGCTGATATTGTGGCCGATCTCCACTTACGCGATTTTACCGTTAATGCGCTAGCGCTACCGCTCGCGGCTGCTATAACCGGCGACTGGCGTGAGCTGATCGACCCGCTCGGTGGTCAGGCCGATCTTGCCGCCAAACGGCTCCATCCATGCTCCGCTACCAGTCTGCTCGATGATCCACTGCGGGTTGTGCGTGCCGGTCGTTTTCGGGCCAATTACCAGCTCGTGCCAACCCCTGAACTGATCACTGCGGCGCGCAGCGCTGCACCATTCTTACCCAACGTAGCAATTGAACGAATCCGCGATGAACTGCTCAAACTCTGCGACGGTCTGGCAGCGGCCGCCGGCCTGCGTCTTCTCGATCAGGTTGGCGCCCTGACCATCATCTTCCCCGAATTAGAAGCGGCACGCACCTGCGAGCAACCGCGCATCCATTTTTTACCCGTCCTCGATCATGTCCTGGAAACGGTTGCTGCCCTCGACTGGCTGATCGACAATGGCGAACCACCTGTTGCCGTCCAAACCCATCCCTCCCTAAGCCGCAACCTGCCATTTGCCGATCGCTATCGTGAACTTTTACAGCAGCGACGCGGCAACGTCCGCCGTGCAGCACTACTCAAGCTGGCAGCCCTTTTGCACGACAATGCCAAACCGCAAACGAAAGTGAGCCATGCCGATGGTACAGTAACCTTCTACGGGCATCAGGGGATAGGAGCAGAGATAGCTGCAACCATCGGACAGCGCCTGCGGTTGAGCCGGACAGATACCCAGTACCTGGCTCGGATTGTGCGCGAACACATGCGTCCAGGTCAGATGCGTAGCGGTGGGCAACTGACTGAACGAGGTATTGCCCGCTTTTTCCGTGATACTGAAGATACCGGCCCTGATATTCTGCTGCACGAACTGGCCGACCATCTGGCAACTCGCGGTCCGTGGCTCGATCCGGAGGCCTGGAATGAACATCTCAGATGGATGGAAATGATGCTAGAGCACTACTGGAACACACCGACCCCACCACCGCCCCCCCTTATTCGGGGCGATGTCCTGATGAATGCTTTGGGGATCAAACCGGGGCCGGAAGTTGGACGCCTGTTGCGACTGATTCACGAGGCGCAACTAGCAGGGGAAATACACAACGCTGAAGAGGCTTTAGCACTCGCCCGTACAATGCAAACCCCGACGACCGAGACAACCGATCCAGATCACTGTGGCCGTCGTGGCAAACGGATCTGATCGGTCTGTTGCTGTTCATGCGCTGCGGGGTACTCGTCATCGAGCAAAGGCAACAGGATGAGAGTCAACGCGATCATCACCAACAACAGGAGCGAGGGCAGAAACGACATCAGATCGTACATCGCATACCTCCCGTAAAGCTGCAACGAATGAGTGACAGGCGTTATCATCGTAGCGAGGAGGATGCGTCGGGAGAATGAAAATGATCTGATGTTTAACTGATGGGAGCACGTAAGACTTCGCGCACAATATGTTCAAGGCGGTCAAGGGGAAAAGGCTTGGCAAGGTAGTAATCGATTCGTTGCTCACGAGCCCGTTTTTCAAGCTCAGGCGTGGCATAAGCGGTAATCATGACCACACATGTATCAGGGGAAGTCTCTTTAATAGCTGCGGCAAGTTGCAAGCCATTCATACCTGGCATATTATAGTCTGTGATAACGAGCGGTACACGCCGCAGCGCAATCTGAGCTAGCGCATCAGCGCCACTGTGAACAGTAATAATATCGTAGCCACCGGTTAGGTCTCGCATCAAACGATGCAAAATGATAAGAATATCAGGCTCATCCTCCACCAGAATGATTGCCGGATTGCGACCGGAAACGTCGGACATACGAGAAGCTCCTTAAGCAGCCGCAAAGCTTATTCTTTATCAGAAATAACAATAACCCATCGGCAAAGCTAGTCGTATTGTAGCACAGCCGTGTATGACGGGCAAGCAATGACAGCAGTCAATCTTGGAAGGAAATAGGGCTTTTCAACGTTTCCGGCATGCGTGGTTCTCAGGTGCACGGGCCGCTAGCCCGCGTCAGACGGTGCATCAGTCGCCCTCCACCATACTGATGTTGATGGACACGTGTGACGGAAGAACAAAGGTATAGCCGCAGACCATCGTCGGAACATGAAGATAGGGGCTGCCACACGCACTAGGAGCGAGTTTGGAATTAACCTCTACCACTGATTCCTACCTCTGCTCCATCACCGCTACCGGGCAGGGGGAAACCTTGGCAAGCTCCGGGAATGAACACCGTATGTCTATTCCCTTCAGCCCCCTCTCCTACCAAATGGAAGGTACAGACACAATTCTGGAAGAAAGCTACAACGTGACATATCTCGATTGATCCGTCCAACCGTGTGTATTGTTCAGCGGATAAAGCAACTTGAGTTATCATGTGGCATTGTACATGGAAAAAATGTCTGGAACCGGTGCTATGAGTCGGTCCAATACCCTCATCAATGAGTGCCTATCCAAAACATCCTGTTCATGTGCCAATCAACGTGCTTAGAGCGTATCAGAACCACGCTTCAATCGCCATCTGTTACTCACTGTTGTTATTCTACAAAGAGGTGCGTGATGTCTCAGACAGATTCGGTATCGCTGGAGCGAACCATATCTCGCCCAATCGCTTCATATCGCCCGGTTTAAAGTAAGTTCTTATTGAAACCAATTTCTTCTGGAGCCTTATGCCTTTTTCAAGGCAGTTTGAAGAAACAACACTTCTATGAACCAACTCCCCGGCATCTTCCTGAA
>JAGHYT010000006.1:0-65037 GCA_017743535.1 Chloroflexus sp. | reverse complement strand
CGCAGCGCCGATCCTACTGGCGGCTCACCGCTGGGAACCTAGGTCCATGCACCCTTCAACTGCCCCGCTCGGATACCGACTACGGTACCGATCGGGGTTTTTTGTGTTCAAAATCCCTGAACACAATAACGGCAGAAGCTGGTTCCAAGCTGCCCGCCGATTACCAGGGCCTTTCTGTGTTTTTCAGCTTTAAGTTGTATGTAATGACCGAACGGCTCAACAAAGGAGCGATACCGACGAACATCGCGTAGCCACTAACGCCGATCCGTGATCCGCACCGTTCCTCGAAGAACAAAGGCTGCTGACCCGTATCTTGCGATGGACGAGTGAAACCATCACATATTGCATCAGCAGATTATCGGGGACAGGTTTGGAACCTGCTCCTCTATCACTGCCTCTTACCGCAAGATAAATGACTCAATTGTTCAGCACCGCTACGTTACTACCCACGAGACGTACAAGAGTACCAACAAAAAATTCCTCGCCGTCTGAATTGGCACAGACGGCGAGGGAAATGGTAGCTAGCGTTGTACGAGGGGAACGCGCACAATGAAGGTGGGTGATGGCTCTTGCTGCTCAGCTTCTAATCCCAAACCGAGCGTACCACGTTCATGAAGAAGCCTGAAATAGTCAGCAACTTCATCGGTCGGCTGATTCTGGGTTAGTGGCTCATTAGCCATAACCGATAACGCAGAGGGTTGCGCTACACCGAACCAAGTCCCATTGGCATATCCCCAGGTAACTTCCAGGTATGCCAGACCACCAGCTTCGTAGTGTTCAACCTGGAAGGTGCGCCAGCCTGCACTAATGTCAATGTTCGCACATGTCCGACCGACACTATCACGCCAGCGTTCAAATCGAACCGTTCCATCAACCTTAAACCGGAAACCATCATCGGAGTTCACACAGATACGATACTTACCACTACCTAACGATACCCGCCAGGTAAACCGCGATGAAAAGTTATCTTGCCGCGAGGAATTATGAGGTCCTCCAGCCCCCCATCGCTTGCTAACCGAATTGAGAGCTTCCCATCGGTAATTGCCGGTAAAGCCACGCGTGTCCCAATATTCGGCCAACACTCGGGGCCAGAAGGCAAATTCCATCGAAGCTACGCCACCACGCTCGTAGAACTCAACCACCAGATCGTGCTTGCCGGCATTAAGATAATGGTAGGCCGAATAAGCTGATCGAGCAGCATGATCCCACCACTGATCAAGAACCTTCTGACCATTCACAAAGACCCGACTACCATCATCGCTGCGGGTGTAGAATTGCCAGGCTCCACCCGGCAGATACAGTGAGCGGCGCCAACGTACTGAGAAGTTGTCGGCTGGAATGGAACTATCTGGACTACCCAAACCCCAGTCAAACTTGATATTTTGATCGTTGCGGAGGAAGGCAGGTTCGCCCGATAGGTTCGGGTTGCGGTAGTAAGCCCCTTCCCACACCATTGATGGTGTGTGATATTGCCAATCCACCAAAACAGTAGCGTAAAAGCTAGAGTCATAATACTCAACTTCGATCAGATGCTCACCAGCCGAGATATAGACATCGGTTGTCGAACGGGTAAAGGTACGATTGTACCATTGGTCCAATATCGTTCGGCCATCTATCCGAATCCGCAGGCCATCGTCAGAGCCGGTAGTGAAGCGGTAGACACCACTCCGGTCAAAACGCACCGTTTTCTTCCAGCGCACTGAGAAATTATCGGCTACACCAGGCCAAGGCGAGCCAGTGCCCCACTCAAAGTCAATCTTGTCATCGCCCCGTACAAGCACCGGTGTACCCGACAGATTTGTGTTGTTGTAGTATTCACCACGCCATTGATTAGGAGAGATCGGAGTGCTATTGGCAACGGGGGCAACGGCGTTGACTTTGAATCCGTCCTTGAAACCAAGTTTTTCCCAGGTGTACACAACACCAGCACCATCGCGCCGCGAGCCATTGTATGGATAACGGTTGGCATTTCCATACGGATCATTGACGATCAGGCGAACCTCAGCACCGGCTCGTTCGTAGCCAATAATCACGACAATATGACCGAGAGAGGTTAAAGAGGTTAATGCGATAACAGCATGACCACGTTCGAGAGCATTAACGATTTGTTGGAGATTGGAGACAGTATGACGTCCGTTCTGATCGATACCATAGTCACGGAGCGCTCGCTCCATCAAACTGAAGTAGCCAGCATACCGGGACTGGTCGGAAGTTTTGACCCAGCGACCGTTATGATAGTGACCGTTATGGAATTTTCTAACCTCTTCGCCGAGATTATTACTCTCTAGCTTTTGGAGAGCAGCCAGCACCATGACCGTCGAGGCCGCACCACATGAGTAATGTTTACGATCAAAGTCCCTAGGTGTGTCAAGAACCTGATGTACATACGGTTCATACGTTGTGGGGTTAAAACCGGGAACGATATAGCGTGCGTAGCGCGTATTTGCTGTGGCCTGCGTCTCAATCGAGGCCAGAGTGGTACTATCCAGTCCGAATACAACTAACCCCTTCGTAAAGGGATTCGTCGTGCTATCGAGTGCTGGTAATCCGATCAACGCAGTGCCATCCTCATTCCACTGGAGACCCGTGGATTGCACCGAGACTGCCAGCGGTTGCGTTGTTCCCTGGTTCAGATCGTGGATCAACACTTCACCAGTTGAATGGCGCACAATTGCCACCTTGTCGCCTTGTGGTGACCAGACTGCCGCACCGATGTCAAGTGGGTCACTGTAGATAACCTGCGCACCGCTACCATCAAGATTGGCGGTCAGCAGTTTTGTGCCATCTCCAGGCAGTGTAGAAAACAGCGAATTTGCTGTCACTGCCGCAATGCGCATCGTATTGGGAGCGGTCTGTACAAGATCGAAAGCGAGGTAGACAGTATTATCAGTCTTGCGGAAAAGGTCATTGACCGTCTTATCGTCAAGATCAATGCTGTTTAGCCCTATGAGGTCCTGCGTTTCGGTGTTTACCACCGTGTAGAAGAGAGAGTTGGAACCGGTGATACCACCGATTACCTGACCAACCCCTTCACCCACAATCTGGTCATGGGTACTACCATCGGCACTGCTCAGCCATAATTCACCGGAATAATTGGCCTGAGCAGCTTGCTCCAACCGATTAATTACCGTGCCATCTGCCTCGCCAGCAAAAGGTCCGCGGGCCAGAGTGTAAGCGATCTGATCGCCATACCAGGCAAACGAGGTGGCAGCTAACGCAGGATCATCACTAGCGTAGATCAGGGTGGTGTCGAGACCATAGAGATCGGTAACGAAGATCGCACTATTTCCGGTCTCGCCGTCGATGATCATATAGGCCACACGCTGACGATTCGGCGATAGTTTGGCAATCACCCGATCTACTGTAACCGAACTAACCGGTACGGCTGTCACTAACCGCCAGGTATCATTTTCAAGGAAATAGATGCCGTAGGTTGATGGGTTGAACGCCAGGACATAAACACTCGGCGGTAGATTCGGATCGCCTGACATAATCAGGTTTTGCTCTTGATTCTGCGCCACGGTCGGTGCGGGCGGCTGGCCCATACTGAGCAGAAGCAGCAAAATAAGGCTTAGCGGGATGAGCCATCGTTGTAGTGTACGGGCACGCATAGAACACTCCTTTCGCGTTTGAATCATCGTTGTACGAGTGGCAGATAGACTTGAACCGGTTGGTTCACGTCATTCATCTCAAAGGGAAGAGCCGGTGCTGTCGTTACTCGATAAAAGTGACCTCCGTTGTCTTCAACACTCCCATCCATCGCAATCAGACGGAGCAGATACGTAGTTTCTGGCTTCAAATGACGGAGTACTATCAGCGTCTCTCCTGGAATAGTGCTTGATGTTCCCATCTGACTTATCCATGGACCTCCTTCCTGTTCGGCATACTCTAAACGGGCAATCCGACCATCGGGTGCCATCCAGCGCACAACCATGCTGTTTGCGGTGCGATGGGTGATAAACGGATGGCTCTGGCGTAACACCCTCTGTATTGAGAGACTCACGGGAATTCGGATTTCGGCAGCGGTCGGATCATTACTTTGAATAACAAGCTCGGCCCGATACGTTCCCATCGTCATCCCTCGCCCGTCGAACTGGATGGGGAATGAAAGGGTTTGACCTGGCTGAACCACGCCACTCGTTTGGGGAAGACGGAGCCAACCGAGACCGGTTCGGGCCGCCTGTGCGGCAGCGTATACGTCAAGCAGACCATAACCAGTATGTGTATCTGGACCTGGTGCAGCTAGATCACGGGCAGTAGTACGGAGTAACGCTTCTATCTGGTCAACGTCGAAACCAGGACGCAACGAAAGCAGAAGAGCGACCGCACCGGCCGTATGAGGACTTGCCATAGAGGTACCATTCTGGGGGATAGTGCCCCCGTTGAGAGCTGCCGATTCGATATTTGCACCAGGGGCAACCAGGTCTGGTTTTACATTTGAGGTCAAACGTGATGGACCCTGGCTACTAAATGGCGCCAGTGTGTCATTTTGGTCAGTCGCACCGGTGGCAAAACTCTCGGCATAATCACCCGGTGAGCTGATACTGCCACTACCAGATATGGGGCATCCTGGGCGGGCCTGACCACAGTTCCCAGCAGCAAAAGCTGGAAAGATACCGGCAGCCCGCCATACCGCCACCATCTGCTGGAACAGGGGGCGTCCACCCGGCCCACCCCAGGAATTATTGACAACTTGTGGACGCATATCGGGATTGGCAGCCGTCGGACCAATCGCTGCCGGATATGGCGCCAGCATCCATTCCATAGCCCGCAAGATGTCGAAATCCCGACATGACCGATTGCTACAGGCACGGGCGGAAATCCAGCGCGCCCCTGGCGCAACACCAATGCCATCGATGCCGACCATCGTACCGATGGTATGCGTACCGTGTCCGTTATCGTCGCCGGGCGCATTCGGAAACGAGCCGGTCGGATCAAACCAGCTATAGGTGTGATCGTAGGTGCCATCGGGATTGCGACCACGATACGTCGGATTGAGGAGAGGATGATCGAGGAGGGCACCAGTATCAATACTCCCCACGACTACCCCTTCGCCCCGCACACCGAATTCGCCCCAGACCCGATCGGCGCCAATGCGTCTGATATTCCATCTGACGCCGGTTGTTGATTGGGGCAACGGTACTTGTGATACATCGTTCAGGGCGTAAACTTCGCTGATTGTGATACCAACCACTCGCGGTTGCGCTAACAGGGTACGCAATGTCTCTGCGTTCCCACGCACGACAATTGCATTGACACTGTAAAGCGACCAGTAAAAACTCACTGCCCCATTGCGTTGTTGCTCATCCAGATAGCGCAATGTATCGGCCTGACTGCGTGTAGCAACTTCCTGCAATTGCTGCACGACTGCTCGACCTCGCTCGCGCCAATCCTGGATTTGCGCAGCAGCCCGCAAATCGGCGACTTCGTTCATGTAGACTAGGTACGTTTCCTGGCGATTCGATGTCGTTTGGGCGAAGCGGGTAAGCCGCGCATCGAGACGTTCGTTAGGACGGTACGGACGAGGGATGGTTAAAGATGTACTCTCTCCTGACAGAGATGCCGTCGGCAAAGATGAGAACGATGAGACAGACTCCGCACGGAGATTCACCAATAGCGGACTGGCTCCCTGATTGGCGATGGTTAGTGTTCGTTCGGTGCGGTCACCACTCACGAGGGTTACGGTGATAGGATCGGTTGACACCACCAGTCTGGGGTTATCAATAATGGTTAATGTTTGGGTTACCGGTAATGACCAAATTCCCGCATCGTCACGCACTGCCAGCGAGACTTCATAGACCCCCACTGCGAAATCAGATGCGTTCACGGTAAGCGACGCACTCGTGCCGAGCAGTTGCGTGCCGTTGAGGAGCCAGCGATAGGCCTGAATCTGCCGACCGCTGCCAGACGCTGCGTTACCACTGCCGATGAGTTGAATACGGTCGGTGCTGCGATTGGCCGGATTCGGCGATACACTGTCGATGCGGGCTGTTGGGAGGGCAGAACACGACGACTCGCGCTGTTGCCACGTGTTAAGACGCTGAAATTCTGTCTCCCTACTCAGGATGAGCGCACGACAGCTTACCAGTTGATAGACTGCGGTATGGAAGGCTTGCGTCGGCGGGCGCAGCGTATCGGGGCGTTGCGTCCATGACAATCCGTTCCAGGCCCAGATCGTTGAGTCAATGGAGGTTGATCCAATTCCACCGAAGAGGACGGTCTCGCGACGCACAGCATCGTAGAACAGGGTGTGACCCATCCGGCCAGCCGGTCCACTCACTGCAACACGCTGCCAGCGCTCGCCATCCCACTCCCACGTATCGTCGAAATAGATCGGTGTCCGCCCGTTAATGGCATAACCACCGAACACAACCACTCGTCCGCGCACAGAATCATAGGCGGCAGCATGGTTTCTGCGGGCAGGGGGCTGGGTGGTCGGAGAGCGGGCAATCCAGGTCTGACCATCCCATTCCCAGGTGTCATTGTAGAAACCGGTTGTGCTTTGTGCGCCACCGAACAGGACAATCCGGCCACGCGCTGCATCGTAGGTGAGAGTGTGACCCCAACGGGGTGGCGGTGATACCGGCGGATTACGCAGGAGCCACGTACTCCCGTTCCATACCCAGGTATCATTACGGCTACTGCCACTATAACCGCCAAAAAGGACAACCTCATTGCGAAGGGGATCATACGCCATCGCGTGACCATAACGCGGGGAAGGTCGCGTGGCGGGTGATGCCATCTGCCAACCCTGTTCTGCCGTCCACAACCAGGTATCGTCCAGAACTGCACTGTTCACCCCACCGAAAAGAACGATCGTGCCCCGTCCAATATCATCGGCCAGTGCAGCCTGCATACGAGATGAAGGTGCAGTAGGATCGGGGAAGAGTCGCCAGTTGCTCCCATTCCAGACCCAGGTATCAGCATAGGTGTTGAACAGACCACTCCCACCAAACAGGAATATGTGCTGATGTGTGGCCGAGAATGCCGCGGCAGCTCCGCTGCGAGCAGTCGGTGACACTGCCGGGGTCAATCGCTGCCATGTACCACCGTTCCACAACCAGGTATCGGCAAGGATGTCGTCTTCATTCTCACCACCGAAGAGCAAGACCCCATTCGACGTTGTTACCAGAATGTGATCGCTTCGCGCCGGAGGGGTCGGATCAGACGTTTCTCGCGTCCAGTTGGCACCGTCCCAAACCCAAACATCGTTCAGGAACCTGGTATTGAGACCCAATACGATCTTTCCGCCAAACAACACGACGCGATCGGTCGTTGTATCGTAGGTCATTGCATAGGACTGGCGGGGTAGAGGTTGGGTTTCCGGTTCCAGCTTGATCCAGATCGTCCCATTCCAAACCCAGGTGTCGTTGAGCGATTGACCGTTACTGCCTCCGAAGAGCACAATTTGCCGCCGCTGGGTGTCGTAGACCATCGCATGAGATCGGCGCGGCGATGGTGATTGGGCTGGCTGGAGTTGCTGCCATGTCCCGTCTCGCCATACCCACGTATCACTCAGGAACGAAAGCCCATCCCATCCGCCAAACAGCACTAATTCCTGCCGACGGGCATCGTATGCGAGCGCAGTATCACGACGTGGTGTGGGACCGTCATTACCAATCCACTGCCAGCGTTCGTTGCGCCAGATCCAGAGGTCGTTAAGCAATCGGTTGCCATTGGCCGCTATGCCACCAAAGAGGAAGACAGTATCCGCACTGGCGGTCATAGCATGATACTGACGAGCTGGTGGAACATCTGGCTGCCAGCCGAGTAGTTGAGTCGCGCCAACAGTGGGAGTAATAGTAAACCAGGAACTACACAACGTGACAATGAGCAAGCACTGAAACATCAGTCGCGTCATACGCTGCTCCATTCACCTACTGGTGAGCATGTGCTCTGCTATTGTGAGAGAGTGTGGAAGAAGTCTTTTTTTGGCAGCGAAGACACGAATAAGAGGTATGTGCTATCGTTGTAGGGGATCGTAAAAGCTCATAGTCTAGCAAAGAGAATGCAGGGGCGGATCTGCACTCGCCCTTGCTATGACGAGGTAAGGAGAGGAAGCCTCCCTCCCAGTTGAGGGAGGCACGTGATGGGAGTCAGATTTGAAGAGGGTTTCTGCCAACGTACCGCTACCGTACCACCAACGGCACGTACACTATATCTTTCGGGCGAAGTAATGGTAAGAGACCTGCCGGTTCCGGATTAATAATCGGTAAAGCAGTCACGGTAAAGTAATTGTTCAGGAAATTGTCCCACTGGCTATTGGAAGTGAATTGGAACAGGCGGTGAGAGATATAGCTTTGGAAAGCATTGCCGCCTGACGAGAGCGGGAAATAGATACTGACCCCATTGGCGTTATCAAGATTGATAGAGAGATTGTTAATATTACCACTCTCTCGACGCGAAACGACGACCAACTGATTGCGTACCCGATCCAGCACCTGCTGCGCGGCAGCATTGATGGACGAATTGGGAATCGACTGTACCAGACTCGCCCAGTGTACGAGATCGATATATTCATCCTCTTGGGTAATCTTGTACAACGGCTCGCGGGAGTCGAACTTCTGCACGTTCTGACGCGCTCGTTGGAGATCGGTCTTGACGCTTTGCAGGTTAT
The DNA here is from genome assembly GCA_017743535.1 of Chloroflexus sp. GTDB lineage: Bacteria > Chloroflexota > Chloroflexia > Chloroflexales > Chloroflexaceae > Chloroflexus. Next base: position 56,420 of record JAGHYT010000006.1, on the reverse strand, counting down.
TTTGTAATAGGGTTAGCAGTTGATCGAGCGCCTGCATAACCGACTCGACATGCCCTAGATCGAGCACGGAGATAGTGCGTGGGGAGCCGATCAGGGCTGCATGCCCGAAATAGCGTTCGGCAATCTGCGTTGCCAGGCTGCGGGGCGTACTTGCGGCGCTTACCTCTGCAATCGCCTCGTTGAGACTCTCCAACATTGGCACACCCTGGAGAGTGACCTGTTCCGCATAATTTTGATACGCAAAGACCGACCAGGCCAGATACTGTGACGCAATCAGATACCCGGCATAGTTCCGCAGCTCGTAGGCATGCTCGAGAAGCGCCATCGAACAGGCATCGTAATGCACAATATCTATCTTGCGCTGCCCATTGTTCGTCGCCGCTCGTAGAGCCTGGCTGATTTCCCATGGCTCCAAAACATCGTTCCCACTATTCTGATCCGGTCCAATACCTACCAATCCATTGCCATGTCCGGCCAGAGCCAGGTAGGAATATCGAGCCGGATAGCGATCCCGTGCCCACCGGACAAACTCCTGGAGGGTCTGGGGGTTCCCCATATTCAGTTCACCTAGCAGCTCTCGCTGTATACTTGTTGCCTCAAACACCAGACGCTGCGTATCACCGTTTTGATCGCCATCGACCAAGACCACGATCTTGACATTAGGGTTCGCCGTTGCCCGTTCGAGGGACTGAAGAGCGCGGGCTATATAGCGATAAAGGTCATTATCACCGTTGAGGTAGAGCATAAAGAGGAAGAGTGTACAATCCGCCGTCGTTGCCGTTACCGTATTGCTCGGTGCCGATTCCCCGGCATTGCTGTAGGCGCTAACCCGATACGTATACGACTGCCCGCACTGCAAATCGGTGATAGTGTGCGTGGTTGCATTCGCGCCCAATGTGGCAATCCGGTTCCAAGTATTGCCATTCTGAACGTAGATGTAGAAGCCGGTCTCATCCGTGGAGTTATCTTGCCAGGTGAGCGTAATGCTGGTAATGGTTCGTCCGATCTGGCGTAAATTGCTAGGAGGTTCAGGGGCAGGCAATTTCGTCCACGAGAACTCAAGGCAGGCATGCCCTGTTAATTCAGTGAACTCGGCCAATACATTGTGGTAGCCTGCACTGATGTAGCGATCAACCACGTATTCTTCATTCACCCGACCGGCATCCTCGTCGCGAATCACCGGGTTCTGGTTGATGTAGAGGTCGATGACATCATCAGCCCGAGCGCGGAAGCGATACAGGCCCTCCTCGAAGTAAAACCGTCCACTCATCCGTACCGTGAAATAATCTGCCCAAACACCCCACTTACCATCAAGAGGAGAGCCATTACCCCAGCACAGGCTATTTACGGGATAAAGGGCTCCATTCCTGACCCAGGTCGGTCCCATCTGAACGTTTGAGGGATTGGAAACATAATTGCGATACTCGATGCGCCACTGCCCGTCCACGGGTGTTGGCCATGGACGTGCTTCAACATTTTCCGATGAGTGATAAATAAGAATACCGTTACGAAAGTTTTGTTGTGGTTTCCCATCAGTATTGATATATTCATCGCTCGTGGGTGGACCAAGCCACGAATCCCACGCCCCTAAGACGTGTCTGTAGTGATGCCAAATTCCCCCACGAATGATATAAGCTGGTGTCCCACGAACCTGCTCATCGCTCGGGCGGTCAAGCACGATAAACAGTGCACCAAGCTCGCCACCGTCGAACTCCTGCAGCAGCACTCGGTTCGTGTTACCATGCCAACGAACTGGCCCAACAGGATAACCAACCTTCGCCGCTCCACCATTGCGGTTGTAAGCCTGCTCAAACACCTCCACCCGATCACTCGGTTGACCAATGGTGTACCCTGTACCAATAGCACCTTCGTTCACAATCAGACTGTTGACACAGCGGCTCAACCCATCGCGAATGCGCACCATACAATTCCCGGATACCCGCCAGCCACCAATATCAATTCCGTCAATTGCCAGGTTTTGTCCATTCACTTTGATCCAGAACTGAAAGTGAGCACCGGTCACCCACCCCCCACAGCGTACCTTCGTGCCCTGCACCCCAATCGGCACCCAACGACTCACCCACTGACCATTTGGAACAGAGATTGAGTCCAGATGATAGTAATGGGTCTCCACGCCACCGCCGTGATCGATCCGCACGTAAGTATCTGGCGCACCGGGACAGGCATGATAGACAACCCCACTACGTGCAGCGTGAACCCGCGCACCAGGCGAACCGGCAAAATCGAGCGCTGCCAATGTCGATCCGCCCGGCGCATGGGGACCCTGCGTTAAATACCGACTCTCGCCGACCGGCCAGGGTAGCCCCATAGCCAACCCACGGTCATCTTGCAATGTCCCCACTTCACCGGCTGCGAGCGTAATCGGTTGATCTGACGTGAGCGTAGCCCACTGCTCAGGCGTGAGTAATGGTCGTGGAATAATTCGCAAGGCAGTTGCAAAATGCGTGGTATCTTCAATAGCCACTGCCCACGTATCGCGCTGCTGTTTTGCCAGGAAGAGATAGATGTCTGGTAAGGTATGCTCAGGGAAGACACCGACCGAACCAAAGTACCATTGCTCGTATTCGGCAATCGGATTTACGAACAGAGCAGCATCGGTCGGTAATGTCACCTGCTCGCGAATCGCCGCCTGCACAGCCTGTTCCAGCGTGCCTTGATATTCGGGAAGGTTTGGTTTTGTGCCGGCTTGAGCAATCGACAAAGAGCCAACAATAAGGAGTCCGGTAATGAGGACAAATGCAAGACCGTAGCGTAGCATACAGGTGCTCCTCCACGATAGGGCCAGGCCAATCAACGGCAATTATTGGATTCGGTCTCTACTACTAAGAAATGCTTCGCCAAAGGCAAATTTGGCAGAGTTGTAGGTGTCAGTTGGGAACAACAGAGAGGTGTTTCCCTCTTCACCGGCCCCTTTGCACACTGCTGACCGGTCGCGGTGTGGTACAGTACAATCATCTCCGGTGTCTGCAAGTAGGAGACTGCCTTGGAACGGGACAAACAGATTGTCGGTGGGATCAGCGGTCTATTCGTTGGCGATGCACTAGGGGTGCCATGCACATTTCAGCCACAGACAACCCTACCGTCGCTCGAGCAGATTGAAGGTTTGATCTGCACGATGTTAGCCTGAGAGTATGATCAAAAACCTGAGCTTTTGATAAGGCGCGACATGGTATCGCCAGAATGGTGAGGGGAACGTTGGCGGGCAACTGGCCCCCTTCCTCTCACCGTGTGGAAAAGGAAGGGGGAACGGAGCGTGGCTAGCACGAAAGCATGTTGGCAATCCCTGACGCAATGGTTTCGCGGGCACGATACGTTCTCAATAAGAAATCCGGGTTTTTGATCAGGATCGAGAATCCGTGCCTAGCACAAACGAGGGGCACATACGCCAGGCGAGATTGTGTTCGGTGTTGGCAACCAGATTGGCAGAGCGATGCAGGCACTGCAAAGTAGGAAAAATGGGAAAACGGTAACGGCGCGTTGCTGCGAGTGTTGCCACTCGTCCTCTAGCACGCCGGGAGTGATCGCGATCGGTGTGAAGAATGTAGACGGTGATCGAGAAGCCTGGAACCCTGCTGGCAATTGTCTGGGTGGGACATACGATCAGGAACGGATGGAGCTTAAAACTTACAAATCCGACACCTGGTGAGGGAAAGAGGGATGTAATTGGTACGCTACATTCGGCGCGCCGGGCAACTGCTTAGCGTATCAGTTATGTGCAGGTCGTGTGTGCTGTCGTGCGTCGCAAATACGATACCGATATGACCGACTGCCACGCAGACGGTAGTTCCGGTATTCGTTATGGCCTACGGGTATTCCTGAACCCTGGCTTCAGCAATTACGCGGTTAGTGGTTGTTAAGCCGATTGCTGCTCTTAGGTAATCGCCATGAGATTGATTGCACGAAACCACGCTATACCTGCTGTGGTGCAATCGAGTCACCGATATTATGTTCCAAAGTACGAAAGCTCCTCTACACCTGACGCATCGCCGATTGCAGGTTTAACTGCTGATGAATAATACGGGCAATCTGGATCGCGCCATCACGTGGCACAGCATTCTTAAGCCGTTCTACCGTTGCCGCATAGCGCTCTGGGTCCTCAAGACTGGCAATAGCTGCTACAATTCGTTCATTCGTTGGACAGAAGAACCCCAACTCGTAATTAAGAACAAAATCTATATTTCCGTGTTCCTGCAAACCGACCGCTTCGGTGACAATCACCGGTTTGCGCATCACCAGAGCTTCCATCAATGTTCCTGGGCCGGCTTTGGTCACCACAACATCGCTGGCCGCCATTAACTCTTCCATGTTGTGAACAAAACCAAACAGGTGGGAATGCGGCAACCGTGGCCCGTTCCGTAGCTCTTCGTAGAGCGCACGATTCTTACCGGTGACGACCAGAAACTGCTTGTCGGGCATCTGTTGCTCGAGCGTTTGCACCAATTCACCGAGTCGACCGGAACCAACCCCACCAGCGGTCAAGAGCACGGTAAACCGATCCGGATCAAACCCCAAATCACGACGGGCCGTTGGTGCATCGCGATTCTCAGCAGCAAACTTCGGATGCACCGGAAAGCCACAACGTTGAAGCTGGCTGGGTTTCATGCCACGCTTGTGCATCAATCGATAGGCTTCATCGGTTGGAGTGAGTGCCAGATCAACGCCGGGGTAGCTCCAGGAAGCATGCAACGAAACCAGATCGGTAACGACGGTCAGCACCCGGAACGCATGCTGACGACGACGACGGGCAGCACAGACTAGACGATGAACCAGCGGGTGGGTGACGACGACTAAGCGTGGTCGTCGTTCGCTGAGCAGGCGATCCAGATTCTGGCGAGCGATAAGATAGACAATCCGCGAAAGAAAACTCACCGTCGATTGTGAGTCGGTTAGACGAAACGAGAAGTTGTACAGCTTAAGCCAGCGGGTTGATAATTGATCGTAGATACCGGGAGCACTACGAATACCGGGCACATTCGTTGCCCGTAAGAGGTCTTCGATAGCCCAGGTGATACTCTTCCCCGACATCAGTTCGAGCGCAGCACTGATCGCCACCGCAGCACTGCGGTGGCCACCTCCCGTATCAGAAATGGCAAACAAGACATCAATTGGTTGTCGGTTCATCATAACTCAATCGTGAACGTGATGTGCAAGATCGGCAATCACTTTTTCTGCAATGTCGAGTGCAGCACGTGGATGGGCCGCAGCTTGGGCACATCGCCGCATTTCGGCCAATATCGTTGGGTGGTTCAACAGCGTCAAGACGGCTCGCGGCGCCGACTCACACAGGCGTAACTGGATGCCGCTACCGGTGCTCACCACATAGTCTGCATTCCATTCCTCCTGGCCGAGGATCGGATCGACGATAATCATCGGTGTGCCACGTGCCATTACTTCACTTACAATCAAACCACCAGCTTTTGTAATGATCAGATCGCTTGCGGTAATCAGATCATCAACATAATCGACAAATCCCAAGACACGTAACTCAATATTAGGCGTAGAGATAAAGTCACTCAGCGATTCGACTAATGTCGTGTTGCGACCGGCAACAACGATCAGCGTAGCCTTTAGCGGACTCTGCATCAAACCGCTCACCATCAACCGCACATGTTCATCATCAATCCCCCCACCGAAGAGGGTAACGACCGTTCCTTCCAGGGGCAGATCGCGACGCTGACGCGCTGACAAGCAATCGTTTGGCTCGGCAAAACAGGGATCTATCGGAATACCACTCACAACAATTTGTTGTGGACTTACCCCACGCTCGATCAATTGATTGCGCGTCTGTTCATCACCGACAAAATAGCCATCAATCTCGGTGTAGGTCCAGAATGTATGAGCTGCGTAATCGGTAATCACGCAATAAATCGGTTCGTTCAGGCGAGCACTTCGCTTATACCCAACCAACAGCTCCATCGGTAGAAAGTGGGTACAGATAATCACGTCTGGCTGAAATGCACGCAAAACCTCTTTAAGTCCGTTGGTACCGATACTTTCAACCAACTTGCGGATATTGTTGGTGATTTCAGCCAGATTCGGATCGGCATTGGTCTGAGTGTAAAAATACCCCCATACCAGCGGCGCCCGGTCGGTCAATTCAAGGTACGACCGGGCATACGCAAGGCGAAAAAGCCGTGAGGTGTGGTCGAGGACATCCTCGACTCGTACCTCGCCTGGCTGACGACGACTAAACGCGGCAGCCAGTGCCTCAGCCGCACGCTTATGGCCGGTTCCTACCGATGCATGTAAAATCAGGACTCGTGGCATAGCTCTATCTCCGACGAGGCACCTTTCCAAGAGGGCCTTTCCTCCTGTTCCGTAACCACAACTTCGATTACCAATGTTGCCAGGCCCTTCCCGTTTCGATGCAACTGATGAATCTCTTACTAACGGTATGGTACCATGTTTCGCCAGGGTCTGTTTTACGAAGCGCCACTATTTCAGGGATATGTCTGAAAAATGCTTCTATTGAACCCATCGCTCGCTGTACCTTCTCCGTATCCTGAGGAAAGCAAGCGGAACCTATTGACTGTCGCAATAAACACGCCAACCGAGACTGGTTGGGTTCTCTGGTTAAGAGCCTATCCGAATAACTCGTCGTCACCTCAAGATGGATGAAATCTATCACTTGGATGCCACACGATTTACAATCAGTACGGTGCTTCAGGAACTGCTGCAGTGTGAACGTACTGAATTCGCTGAAAACGACCTGACCGGATTGCACAGGTGATCGACACTCTTGCTGGCGATATTATAGGTAGAGGTACGGTACGTCTTGTCCCCATGGGTGAACGATGTGAGGGATAGGGCCAGGCGACGCCTCGCCCCTACCATTATCGAATGACCAGTTTATTCCTCTATTTCCACTGCCGAAGAGGGAATTTCCAGACGTTCACCAGGAGAGCGACAACATTCACCGTTGTGCTTTTTTCGGAAACACGCCAGAACCTATTTGCACGTGAGCTAACCTTCGCGCACAATGAACATGGTATGCTGCAAGGAATAAAACCGTCGGAGCACATATGCGAGGAATCGGTCGCTTGTTGAGAGTGCTTTTTCGGAGTCCAGTGCGTGCGTTCGGTTGCCTAGTGTTTATCCTAGGAGGAGGTAGTCTGGCAACCTGGCCACTGGCCACTGTCGGAACCATCGTAACACTCATCACCCTGCTTACGATGGTTGCCGGGCTGACCCTCTTCTGGCGTGATGCGGGCTGGTTTCGTCGTCTATGGGTAGGTGGCCTGATATTGGCGGCAACGGCAGCCGTTATCGCCCTCCTCAATCCCAATACGCCACGAGGGTTGGTGTTTCAAGTGGTGGCCGGCCTGGCCCTCTTGCCATCACTTATCGCTGCTATTGGCTATGTCTGGCGGCAGCGCTTACGTGGTCGCTATGACATACCGGCTCAGTCGCTGCCCACATCGCCACCAGCACCTACCGATCTGCCCCCACCATTACCGTGGCAGAGACCAGTTATCACCGATTTGCCTCCACCGTTGTCGTGGCAGAGAGCAGCTATCACCGATCCGTCAACACCAGCATACCGGCAGGTATCTTCGCCCGATGACCTACCAACGCCACTACGACACGAGAGCACAACTCCCGCGACCGACTTGCTTGACCGGTTATTGAATACACCGCCAGAGAAGTAATTATGGAGATCGATCCACGTGCCCAATTGATCGAATGGCCCAGCACAAGTCTGGGGGTCAACGGACGAATGTATATCTATACTCCACCAGAGTATGATCCTGATGGACCGGCTTTACCGGTTGTCTATCTCTTGCGCGGTCACGAACGCGAGTGGGTTAATCGACGTGAAGATGATAGCCGGATTGGAAGCGCCATTGATGTTTACGAACGAGTACGAGCACGGGGTGAGATTGGCCCAATGTTATTAGTTATGCCCGGTTTAGCCAGTGCCGACAATCGCATTCCAGGTTTACTGGCCGATTTTGTTGCGCCACAGTTAACCGATGCACCAGGTATCGGGCAGGGTCGCTTCGCTACCTTCTTTTTCGATGAGGTACTCCCACTGGTTGAGCGCCGATTCAACGCTCATCCACACGCCAGAGCGATTACTGGATTTTCGCTTGGTGGTTATATGGCGATCAAAGCTGTTGCAATGCGACCGGAGCTGTTCATAAGCGTCAGTACCTACGACGGCTCCTTCCCATACGCCAGTGATGGCGGTCGCAGACCGCGTCGTTACGATACGCTCTTTACGGCACCAATGTTTGATCCGGCATTGGGGCGTCCACGCAACTGGCAGCAATTGCACGATCATAACCCGATTTGCCTGCTTATGCGAGCCGATAGAGCAGCCCTGCGTCGTATTACCTGGATGATCCAGTATGGGCCAGAGCACATTGAACCGTGGGGTTCAAACTTTTACCGGGGCGAGTACCTACTGCGGGCGCTGGCTACCCTCGGCATTGCAAACGCCACCCCGATAGCCGCTCTTCCCGATGGCGCGCATACCTGGGCTGTAGCTGATCGTCACCTTGAACAGGCTCTACCATTGCATGATCGGGCTTTTGAACGCATCATCCAGAAAGACCCATGAAATCACCGCCATCTAATACAATTGAACTGCTGATCCGCTTACGCTGGCCGCTCGCCGCAGTTGTAGGATTGCTATTTGCACTAACTCGGATGGTAGAAGGTATCTTCTTCGACGCGGCGATGGAAACGCCAACTGGTCGAACCATTGATCCGATTGTCTGGGGACTCCTTGCCTTTGCTGCGATCTGGGCGGTATTCAGTTGGGCCATTCGACAAGAGCGGATCCGTATGTCGAATGAAGCGCAAATGCTTGAGGCGCTACGCGAAAGTAATGAGCGGCTGGAATTACTCTACGAAATGAACCAGCGCGTGGCTTCGAGCGCGACGCTCGATGAAGTCCTCGATTACGCTATTACCTTACCGGCCAGATTAGTCAATGCGGCAGCCGCCACGATTATTCTCATTGACGAGCAAGGACAACCATATACGGCACGAGTTACTGGGATAGATGCAGTCGCACTCGAACGCGCAAGAACCGCTTTCCATCTACATTCAATCACCATTCCCCCGGCTCAGCCGGTCTTACGCCAACCACAACAACCGTGTTCCTGGAAAGCGTGTTTGGTTTTACCGCTGGTCGAACGAGCAGCGCAACCTATTGGATGGATTGAGGCATTCTTGAAAGAAGATAAGGCAGCCGCGGCTGAAAGCCGACAGCCATTGTTAGCAACTGTAGCCAGTGAACTGACCGAAGCAATCATCAACTGTCGGCGCCGTGACCGGGTTATTGCCAGTATCGCTGCCGTTGAACGCGCTATCAGCGCCGAGCGTACTCGCATCGCTCGTGATCTCCACGACGGCGTTGCTCAATCGTTGGCGTTTATGCGGATGCGAATCGATTTGTGGGAAGACTGGCTACAACAAGAGCCAGAACGTCTTCGCACAGAGTTTGCCGATTTCAAGAGCAATCTGCGACGCCAGATCGAAGAGTTACGACGGGCAATTTTTGCCCTGCGCCCGATTGAAATCGGACAGCTCGGCTTTGCCGGTGCGCTCCGTCGCTTCGTTCAGGAGTTTGCCGAACAACACGACTGGAATGTTGCCATCGATTTCACCGAGTTGCCCCCTGATATACCGCCGGTATTGGAACTGGCCGCCTTTCGCTTTGTTCAGGAAGCACTGAACAATGTTGCCAAGCACGCGCAGGCTCGTCGTGTCTGGGTCAAACTGGGAGTTCGTGACCAGGGATTGATCATTCATGTACGCGATGACGGAATTGGGTTTAATCCGGGCGAAGAACCGCCAGCCGGTCACCTGGGTTTGCGTCAGATGCGGGAACGGGCTGCGGCTCTCGATGGTCATGTAACTATCATTTCACGCCCCGGCGATGGCACTGAAGTACGAGTCTGGTTGCCATTGCTCTATTCGTCAACACCAATGACCTGAAACTAGAGGGGTCAACCGGTATGTTGATGCGTCAAACAATGGTTTCCAGCCACGTACCGCAAGACGCGGGCCAGCGGCCCGCGCACCCAGGACACCAACGATCTCACACGGCGCGCACGTCGTCGGCCAGCGGCCCGCGCACCCAGGACACCAACGATCTCACACGGCGCGCACGTCGTCGGCCAGCGGCCCGCGCACCCAGGGCGAAAATCCCCAAAAGCCCTACCTGCAACCGAATCCAACTTCTGGCGTATCCCATGATTGCCCGGTTGTCGAGTATGATAGAGTCATCAGTATGCCACCACGCTGGCGTGGTGCACAATAATATTCGTGAGGAGCTATGACAACAACCATTGACCGTATCCACATCTTCGAGCAAGTTTTGGATGGCCTGATGCGCCGTTACCGCGAACGGGTTCCAGACGTCACCGCGATTGCCCATGCGATGGTTGCCGAGGGGATTATCGCAACGCCTGACCAGATCGAGAACGATCATATTGCTTTCCGTACCATGGGCGTACCACACTTGGGGATTCGCTCTCTGGAAAAGATATTTCTGCACTACGGCTACGAACGTCGTGATCGCTACCACTTCCCGGCCAAAAAGCTCGACGCATTCTGGTATCATCCACCACGTCCCGATCTGCCGCGTATCTTCATCTCTGAATTGCGGGTGAATGATCTCTCACCAGAAGCAGCGTCCATCATTCGTAGCTATACCGATGAAGTTACCGCTGATCCGGTTGACACCCTTGACTTAAACGACGCTGCTCAGGTTGACGATTTCCTCCATCGTCCGCTCTGGCGATTACCAACCTGGGCCGACTATCAGCGCCTGGCCGCCGAGAGTGAGTACGCCGCATGGGTGATTTATAATCGCTATTATCTCAATCATTTCACTATCACCGTTCACAACCTCCCAACCGGATATAACACGATTGCCGATTTCAATGCCTTCCTCGAGCGGCATGGCTTTAAGCTCAATGATGCTGGCGGGAAGATCAAAGTTAGCCCCGATGGGAAATTGCTCCAGTCGAGCACGGTTGCTGAAATGATCTGGGCCGAGTTTGCCGGTGACGAACGGCATCAGATCGCCGGCTCGTATGTCGAATTTGCCGAACGACGACCACTCGATGAATTTGCCCATCTCCCCCCGCACGAACTGCGTCGTGAGCATCGCCGTGAAGGGTTTGAGGCCGGGAACGCCGATAAAATCTTCGAGAGCACGTACAGCACCCAAACGGCAAAACGAGTTGGTTAAATGGAGGGAATTAGCGAGGTGAAACATATTTCGCCTCGCTATTGAAACAATGCGCTATGTACATTACGAAGGATCATTTCTCATCCTTGACAGACCCATGTCTCTTTGCTAGAGTATTCCTAGACATGGTTTCTCTTTTCTTAGGAAGATAGAACAAAGTGTATGGAAGCATTTCATGATCAGATTTCTTCACACTCCGAAATAGATGAACCCTCTAGGTCGTATATCCGTAACAAAGAAATTCCTACTTTTTTTGGTCAGCAGCTCCTCAAAGGAACGATCTATAACCTCGAAGGAGAGCATATCACTCCGGAAAAGCCGGTTCTTTATTACTCACATCCCCATGGTGAGATATGGGTCGGTGATGCTATTGCCTGGCTTCGATCCCTGGAGTCTGAATCTGTAGACATGATCTTTGCTGATCCACCGTACAACATTCAAAAAGCAGCATGGGACACATTCGAATCACAAGCTGTGTATGTTGAATGGTCATTGCAATGGATTGCTGAAGCGGCCCGTGTGCTGAAACCAACCGGAACCTTGTACATTTGTGGATTTTCTGAAATTATTGCCGATCTGAGGCTCCCCGCATCGCGATTCTTCAAAGGATGTCGTTGGCTGATCTGGCACTACAAAAATAAAGCAAACCTTGGCAGAGATTGGGGTCGTTCACACGAAAGTATTCTTCATTTCCGAAAGAATCGACAATTCACGTTCAATATTGATGATATTCGTATTCCGTATGGCCATCATACGCTAAAATATCCAGAACATCCCCAGGCCGTGACCAGTCAGTACGGGAGAGGGAAAAGGCGTCACCACATGTGGCAGCCGCATCCGCGAGGTGCAAAGCCCAGAGACGTTTTAGAGATACCGACTACCTGCAATGGCATGCATGAAAAAACGCCGCATCCCACTCAAAAACCCGAAGAGCTTCTGCGCAAGCTCGTATTAGCCTCATCCAATGTCGGAGATGTGATTGTCGATCCCTTTCTCGGTTCTGGCACAACAGCCGTAGTCGCTGAACAACTCCAACGGCGTTGGAAGGGATGTGACATTTCACTCGAATATTGCCAATGGGCTGTTCGTCGTATCGAACTTGTTGAAGATTGGCCGATTGAAAAATGGATACAGTACGATTTTGAGAATGCTGAACGAAGGAAATCTATTCGATGAGTGAAGGAACATTATCAGACTTGCAGGTCAGAATCCAAGATAAAAGTGCTTTCGGTAAGCTAGATGACTTTTATACTCTATGTGAGGCGTTTTTAGCGTATATTCATCGCCACTCACCAACTCGAATTATCTCCCACAATCGCCAACATTACTTCTTTTATAAGTTTGATCGGCTGCCTAGCTATAGAATCACTCGACCACTGAATACAAACCTCTTTATCGATAGACCAGATCAATTTCAGCAGGAGCAAAAGCAATTTACAGATTTTCTTGGCAAGCTAGCGCATCACAAGCATAATGCTATCAATCAACCAGACATCCAGGCGTATGTACAGTCTCAAGGGATCCACAAAGTTATCTACACAATTCAACAGGCAATCGGTTGTATTGGCGACTCGCTTGAAAACACCAATCAATCACGGAAGCGGATCGGACAACTATTCGAGATATTCATTAGACTCATTATTCAGGAATTAGGATTACATTGCGAGTCAAGAACGCTTACTATCCGGCTGCCTGATTATCCTGAATATGAAATGTCTTATGAATTAGATATGGTATTTTCGCAAGGCAGAGCTATTATCGTCGCCGAGACGAGAACGCTCCACGAAAAAGAAATTGTTGCCTCTGTAAAGACGACAAGTAAGGATCGATTAGATAAAATCTTTCTTGATAAATACCTCCTTAGTAAGCTTCTTGGAAGAAACATCCCAGTAATTGCAATCTTCTTGCATGACGTTCAGCGATCAAGAATCGGAAATAATTTCTTTGGCGTCAGTTCAACATTCAAAAGTAATCACTTCCTCGGTTATACAGTTGCTCTGAATCGATTAGAAGGAGTTTATTATATCGACCCACCGGAACATCTAATCGGAAGACAATTTCATGAACAGATTAAAGAATTTCAAACATTTCTTGTCAGTGATTTATGGACACTATCTTTATAAAGTATCATTCTCAATCAGCGATCTGGATCACCGGATCAACCCCAATTCACGTGCCCGGATGATCGCTTGCGTCCGGTCGCGCACGGAGAGCTTGGCGAGCAGGCTGGAGACATAATTTTTCACGGTACCCTCACTGATGCAAAGGTGATCGGCGATCTCGCGATTGGAATGCCCGGCAGCAATCCCACGTAAGACATCCATCTCGCGTTCAGTCAATGCTTCAGCTACAGTCGATGAAGCGGTCGTGGGTCTGGTGGTAGCCAAACGGGTAAATTCGGCCAACACTTTGCGGGTAATGCTTGGCTGAATTAATGCTTCGCCACGCGCAACAATACGCACTGCTGCGACAATTTCACTGCAATCAGCATCTTTGAGCATATATCCGCGTGCACCGGCTTTCAAGCCCTCGATCACAAACTCATCATCGTCAAAGGTTGTCAAGATGATAACGCCAATGTGCGGCCAACGTTCGTTGATCACCCGTGTTGCAGTCACCCCGTCCATCACCGGCATTCGCACATCCATGAGTACCACATCTGGTTGTAAACGGGCCACGAGTTCGATGGCTTGTTGACCATCAGCGGCTGTACCAACCACCGTCAGGTCATCTTCGAGGTCGAGTAAGGTCTGAATACCCTGCCGCACTAACGTCTGGTCATCAACTAACAGAATGCGGATCATGAACTGTTCCTCCTGAGCGAGGCAATGCAATAACGAGCCGAAAACCGCCTGTGGGCTGCGGTTCGGCTTGCATCTCTCCGCCTAACCGGGTAGCTCGTTCACGTAATCCGGCTAACCCGAAGCCAGTTTCGGCAATTGGCGGTGCAGGTGGGCCGTCGTTGATCACTTCGAGGCGGATTTTGTCGGCAGTCGCAATCAACCGCACCGTTACCGTAGTAGCCTGGGCATGTTTTTGGGCATTGGTAAGACCCTCTTGCACAGCCCGGAAGAAAGTCATTGCTGTTGCCGGATCAATATCGCCGACTTCACCCTCCTGAATAAAGCTGACCTGGAGGGAAGAGACGCGACTGAAATCTCGCACTAACCCGGCAATGACTGCCGGTAAAGGCTGACCGGCAACCGGATTATTGCGCATCATCGCGACACTCTGCCGCACTTCTCGTAATGCTGCCTGAGCTTCTTCACGACAGAGGTTTAGCGCCTGTGCTGCCCGTTCTGGATCACGGTCGAGCAGTCGAGTAGCCGCTTGCAACTGGACATGTAAGGCGGTGAGATGATGACCCAAACCATCGTGGATTTCGTGGGCAAGCCGTACCCGCTCTTCGGCCACGGCTAATGCCAGTTCGCGTTCACGGGCGGCAGCTAATGCTTCATTGGCCGCCTGTAATTCAGCCGCCAATCGTTCAGTACGCACCATCTGTTCACTGAGACGGGTCAGCACTATCGAAAAAACGAGCGTGAAGATCAATCCTAACGCAATAGAGGGTATTTGCGCCAAAATAGACGCTAGCGGCACCCCTCGCAACCATAGGACCCCATTCCAGCCAAGAAAAAGTAACCCGCTGAGAGCCAGACCGTATTTCATGCCCAGCCCAACAACCGCTTGCGAAGCAATCACGAAGAGCAAAAATGGCAGAAACGTCCAGCCTTCATCGAGGCCGAAATAATTCACGATCAGAAAAATGACCGCGCTCAGGCTGAAAAAGAGCCGATTCGCCGCCAGTTCGCCTAACCGCTGCTGCAATCCGTTCCAGGCCGCATTCAACACTAGCAACAGACTTAAGAGCAACACCACCGGGTAGAAACGCAGTGGTGGCAAGTGAAGATGAAAGAGGGTAAACTCAACCAGCGCCACACTGATGACCGCATACGCCGCGATCATCAAGGTCTGCTGGCTACGGGCAACAACAATGGGTTCCTGATGAATGGCCCTCATTCCGATCTTCATTGTTATTCCGTGTCATGACTATCTACGATGATACCGCCCACGGTTGCAAGACGTAATACCACCAGTTGTTCAACACACCGTCAGTCTCACCAGCCACTCTTGGTAGATGGTCGAGCCACCAGAGATGGTGTAGCCGCATATCGCCAGCACCCCATTCAGCACAGTCCATTAGACGCGGTGGTGCGCTCAGGTCGGGAAAGGCGTACCAGGCATCGGCCCGTGACCAGACACGGCGTGGGTTCCCCCAATCGTAGTCGCGAGCGCTTGACGGCGCAAAATGCACATTTCCGCACTCGTCAAGCCGCGTGAATCGTGCCCAAAGATTCCGTTCTGGCGGATGATGCCGGTACACATGCGCCATAATTGACTCGACCCGATGACCAAAATTCTCTAGCATACAACCAACGTCGCGTTCGACGTTAAAACCCATCACGATGTAGCGGCGGGCCGTCGGTAGAAACAGTGGTGGCGCATTGCACCAGAACGCATCAATCCCAACCATCCGACTCTCGTAGTAACCGGCGTAGGGAAAGCCAAATAGCCAGATTTCGTCAATCTCGCCCTGTTCAATCGCTTCAGTAAGACCGATTTCGGCCAGCAATCGCTCGTAATCGGCTTCATCGGGCTGATGAAACGGTTGTCGTCGTTCCCATGCCGCCAGGTAAGTTGCACTATTGTAGCGAAAACCATCGATTTTGACCGGAAACTCATCAAACACCCGCCGCAATACAATCCGGTAATCGGCGATTCCTCCCGAACACGCCCGCAAATCAGTAATGTACTGCTGAGCCAGCATTTCGGCATCGTTCCAGCCCATCACCCGACTCAACGGTAAACCGCCCCGCTCAGGGATCGACGGGTCGTGCACGATCATAGCTACTCGGAGAGCGATTGGCGATCCGGGTCGATCACCACGCACAATCGGCGACCGATCAGGTGGTTCATTTCGCTCTCCCCTATTGAACAGCCAATCAAGCATCAGTAGTTCCTCTCTCGACAACGCTGTGGCTCTGTGTATGGTACCACGGTGCAGTGGACTATATCCACTCATCAAAGCAGCCAGATTGTGATAAGATGCTAGTATGATCCGACTATTGCTATTTGCCATTGTAACACTCGGTAGTCTCTCACTATTCGCGCCGGTCGGTACCTTTCACACTGATCCACCATCGGCTAGCACGACATTCGATCCCTTTATCGCGAAACAAACTGCCGCGATGCGGTCAGACTATGTTGATGCTGTACTGCATGAAGCCTGGGATCGTTATACGCTTCATCTCTCTCTTGATCCAGAGGGACCACAGCTTCGCGGCGAACTGAGCATGTACCTGACCAACCGCAGCGACGTTGAGTTTGATACCATCTGGTTTCATCTCTACCCAAACCACCCTGATTTCGGGGGACGGCTTGATGTCACTTCCGCTCACATTGATGGTATTCCTGTACCGTCACGCACACTCCATGGCGATACGCTGATCGGGCTAATCCTGCCGCAGGTACTTCTGCCAGGTCACAGCGTAACAGCCTCGCTGACCTTCATCGCCCGTACCCCACGCAATGCCAGTCAGCGCAGCTTTGGCGCCTACAATATGGAAGCCGGAGTCTGGTCAATAGCCTCAAGTTACCCTCTTCTCGCCCGCTACATCCCTGGTATCGGCTGGGATACTCGCCCAATTGCGTCACGCGGCGATTTCACGGTCAGCGCGATTGCGCTCTACGACGTCACTGTAGACGCACCGACTGACTGGCATCTGGTAAGTAGCGGCACGCGCATCGAACATCACCAAACATCCGAACAACGTCAGATTGCGCGCTTCGTCAGCGGCCCTCAGCGAGAGTTCTACTTGGCTGCGCTGCAAGGACTGGAGCAAATGTACACCGAAGTTGATGGTATTCGCGTGGTGAGCTATGTCCAACCAGGTGATAAAGCAGCCGGCGCTCAGAGCCTGGAAATCGCCGCCAGAGCATTACGCGCTTTCAACCAACGTTTCGGCGCATACCCCTACAACGAATTCGAGATCATTCAGGCCGCGTTAACGCAGTTCTACGGCATGGAATATCCGGGTGTGGTGCTGATCGAGCAGCGCCTCTACCGTCGTGATGATCAGTTGTTAGAGACAACCATCGTGCACGAAATCAGTCATCAATGGTGGTACGGATTGGTGGGGAACGATGCCCAAGGCGAGGCATGGCTTGATGAAGGCCTGGCGAGCTACAGTCAGATTCTCTACTACCAGATGACTGACAGACCAGCACAGGCTCAGGCCGAACTCGATGCCTTTCGCGCCACGTACCGTCGTCTGCGTGAACGTGGCGGTGATGCACCGCTAGCGACACCACCGGCAGCGCTACATAATGGTCGTTACGTACCGGTTGTGTATGCGAAAGGGGCACTCTTTTTCCATGCGTTACGCCAACGCATCGGCGAAACAGCGTTTGATCGCTTTTTACAGGAATATGTGACGACCAACAGCTTCCGCGAAATAGCAGGACCTGATTTGCTACGTGCCGCCGAGCAGGCGTGTGCATGTGAGCTAGACGATCTGTTTCACGACTGGGTGATAACGGCGGCGGAAGTGCCTATGCCGTAGAGGATGGTGAATTTTCTTTTCACAGTAGTTCTGAGATTTTCTCACGATTAAAAAACTGGATCATTAGATCAGGCGCTGAGAGCGCGTCTGAAGCAAGATTCTCTTGCTCTATGATTGCGAACCTCAGCCCGTCTCTTAACAGTGCAAGAGGTAGACCAATTTCTCTTTTCCTGTATAAGCGGAGAGGTCTTGATGGTTCTGATCCTCCTCGAACGTATCCATTCCTAGACCGGGAAAAGAATGAGGCTGATGGCTCATAACGACCACCAGCCGCTCTTTTTCTGATAAGCGAGAATTTTCACTCGTTTTTGACAATCGGTAGGAAGGAGCGCCACTGGAGCTGAGCCTGATAGATGCTCACTGTGCCACTAACCTCGTTTGCTACGAAGAGCAGTGGCAGACCGTTCGGGCTACTATTGGCCGGAACGAACAGCACAATTTCTGGCCCGCTATCAGGACCAACGCTTGTTTGGTTGAAATTCCGGTTGTTGATATACTGCACAAAAGTCGGTGCCGTCGGGACACTTATGTCAAAAATCATGACACCGCCTTGTCGCTCAAGACCAATGAAGGCGTAAGGTCGATTATTAATGAACCCAATTGCCACTCCCTCTGGCTCAGGCCCCTTATTGTCACTCCTTGTATCGCGGGTGTTTGCGTTATTATCACTATTGAAAAATTCAGGGTAGGTTTCTGCGACGATCCTTTCAATCCGATCACCGCTATCGAAAATCAACTGCCCCTCGCTGCTCCAAATTGAGAACGAGCGCGTACCAAAGACATGAATCTGATCAAAATCACCATCACCATCGAGATCACCACTCGCAGCACTGACGGTCAATCGACCAAGGGCAGTATTGTTCTTTAGCGCCGTAGCATTAGGAAAAATCGTTGGATCGAGTTGATACTGACTAGCACCTACTCGTCGCTCCTCACTATAACCGGTGTAATCACGTGCATCCCCCTCATTAGCAGTGACAAGATAGAGCTGGTCGTTCACCATGTAGGAAGCGATCGCATCTGGTTGGTACATGCCGAAGACCGGCCAGGTGGTAATATTAATGGTGTTATCTCTGTCGCTGGCATCAAGATCGTTACCTGGTAAAGAGTGATCCTTCAAGCCGAGCGATCGCACCCACTCTACCGTGTTCGATTGAAGATTGATCTTTGCGATTGCATTATTTTCTTGTAAGGTAACAAACGCGAACTGATTGTCGTTCGTGACGGTGATATACTCCGGCTCCAAATTCTTCTGCACTGCATCAGAATCATTTGCCGTTGGCCCAAAGATGCGAGTGGCGGTATCAAATTGAGCGCGCTTAGCACCACCTACTTCAAAGTCGCTGAATCCAATATTGATCACGTCTGCATTGCTCAAATCTGCGATGTTACCACTGATCGGGATGATACTGATCGTTCCGTATGGATCGCTCGTGTAATCGTCACTAGGCTCACCTTCATTTGCTACAAGCAATCGCTGCCCATCTGGTGTGAAGGTCAGCATATCTGGTAATACACCTACTTGAAGTCGATTGAGATACTGACCTTGTGCGTTAAAAAAGACGACCGAACCAGGATCAGTCTTTGGATTTGCTTCAACAGCTACTGCAACGAGATCGTCACGCACTGCAACACTGTTGGGGCCAGCGCCATAGGGTGAGAGATCGATTCGCGTGATTCGAGTTGGATTCGTTATTGTGCTCAGATCAACAATGTCAAGAGAATTGTTATCGCTGTTTGTCACATACATTCGATTGCCGCTAACAGCAACGGTTTCACCAGAAAGATTGCCTAAACCGGTTGTGTAGGTAGCGAGAAGAGTGAATACAGGAGTGGATGACGGGCCAGTAGCACTTGCCAGATGGCTCGACGAACTAACCAATAATAAACCAGCGACGAGGATGGTCAGTATACGAAAGTACATTACAACACCTCACGGCATCAACATAGACGGCTGATGCAGTAGATATTAGAAGAGATTTGTTAAGAAAAAGAAATATTTAGTTTAATTAAAGGTTATAAAACGGCACATGTTGTTTTAATAGGTGCAGAATGATCGCGGGCCAATGATATTACCATGAACAACAAGTTCACTAGATGCCGTTGGCGCTTTGCAAAGTCTCGAAATTATGTTTTATCGTTGTACGATCAGTGAAATAAAGGAACAGACGTGATACGATAAGATAAGGCATATTATGCAGAAGATTGACACGAGCGTAATTCCATAAATCACGGATTGGAACGGTCGGCATGTCTCATTGGTATGAGGAATAATCATGAAGGGCTGACAGAGGATGCTGGTTTCATCATCAAAACAACAGAGTAGGCCGTTATGGACAACGACACGCTTGACTTTATCGCATACAGTACCGTACAACCCTCGATTTGTACCAGTGGACTATTCCGCGCATTGGTCAACCGCTACATAAGTATCGGATATACCTTGACTCGTGGGATTCCATATCCCATCTCGGCGCCGACCAATATCCTGCACGCCGAAACGGAGATTGATGCAGCAATCCGGCACGCCTGTGATTTTTCGCGCCGTCGTCGCATTCTCAATCTGTGGCGGGCATCGTTTTCCTTCGCATTGCACCTCGCGCAACCCACACCGGACGTTATCACCTGGACGCTGTTTGTATGGAGGGATATCTTTTTTCATGCCGACCCTGACCGCACGGAACAGCACGCACGCGAATTGCTCAATGCCGTTACCATCGCTGTTGAGATGCTCCCGACGCACTACGGGTGTCTGGCGACGCTCCACTATCCACCGACGGTTGAGCAGGTCTTGAACGGTAATATCTCAAGGTTATATCCGATAAATTACTTCGGCGATCAGTTGCTCGCTCAGATCGGGCGCACACGGTTGGAACAGGCGCCAGCCTGGCTCAATGTAGACGTTGGGCAGGGGCGCCTCATCGTTCCGGACCTGAACGCCATCTCCCAGGGTGATACCACGGCCTTGCAGGCGGCCAATCGCTATCTCGTCGGGGATACCCTTCCATTGACCACAGATGGAAATGGTGAAATCAATTGACAGTGCCGCCGTATTGGTGAAGTAAGGGCAGTATGAATATGTTAACTCCTCTGGAATGCGAAGATTTCACGTATTTCAGGACAGTTCTAGAAAATGTGTTTTGGCTTGAAACACTGCTGGTTCCAGAAAAACAAAAATTTATAAAATTCACAACCGACAATAAAGAGAAACTCGCCCTTCGTGAAGGACGAGAAATCAAGGGCAACTTTTCACCAAACGAGATGCCGAAGAGAACTTCCTACTAGGTCAGAAGGTGCGTCAACAGCAACATCAGTACATTTTGACAACCGGTAAGCCTGTAAGAGGATGATGGTCGGAACATTGAGCGATTACAGTTCGTTTCGCAAACGATTTTGAGCAAGAGCTATCTGTAGAGAAATTACAGCCCTCCCATCGCACTCTGTTCAAAAGCAAAATTCTGCGGCAGAGATTGCTCGTCTCTCTCACGTTCGCGAGAGCGCGTGGGAGTCGAACCCACCGGCGCAGTTCGTCACTCCGCCCAACGGTTTTGAAGACCGCGACAGCCACCGGGCCATGTGCGCTCTCAATCGAGATTGTAGACAGAGCTATGCGGGTTGTCAACTCTTGCTCCAGAGACAACGGGTGTGTCGCGTAGCAACGGCCTGTGTTGCACCGCCACTTGTTGTCATCGTGTCTGCTCTTACGTTAGAGACAACCGGTGTGTCACACCAACAAGTTCACCGCCCCAGGTAATACTTCAACGTCAACTCGTTGTGCGGCGGTTGCGATTACCTCGCCATCGGTTGCAACCGGGATCGAGGTCGGGCAGGTAACTTCGATCCGGCGTGCGCGTGCCATCATAACCTCTGGTTCATTGGTATGCACGCCACGCATGAGTAGGGGTATCTTACGCAATGCACGGGGGATTGGCATTGTATCGACCATACAGAGATCAAGCAAACCATCATCAAGTTGTGCATCGGGGGTTATCCAAAATCCCCCTCCCTGACAACGACCGTTGCCGACGCTGGCAAAGAAGAGTGGTCGACTGATCTGCCGCCCATCAAAACGCACCGTCATTGGGCCAGGATGATACGTTGCCAATGCCCGAAGTGATGCGATAAGGTAGACGGCAAAGCCGCGTAAGAGGGGAATTTTAAGGCTCTCGACGGCAACTGCCGCGTCGAGACCCATACCGAGACCGTTTATAAAGTAGCGAGTCAGGGTCAAGCGTCCGGCTCTGACACGAATCCGCCCAACATCAATCGACCGCGTCTGGTTAGCAACAATGCGTTGCACGGCGCCCACGATGTCGTTCTGTTTAAAGCTGGGGAACGATTTGATAAAATCACTCCCTGTGCCGAGGGGAATGATGCCCAGAGTCACCGGCGCACGCCTGCCCGCCTGAAGGATACCGTTGACCACCTCATTAATGGTGCCGTCTCCTCCTACGGCTATGATTCGGGTGTTTCCCCGATTGATTGCCTGGATCGCCAGCTCGGTAGCACCACCACGGGCGTGAGTTGTAAACAGTTCGTACTCGAGATTGTGTTTACGCAGTTCGGCTTCAATGATACGCCGCCGCCGACCGGCCAAACCACGTCCCGCTGCCGGATTAAGAATGACTGTTGTCATACGCGCCGCCCCGCGCATATTCAAAAGAAACGATTGCGAAATATTGAGATGGATTCAGAGCGGAGTGCTCTCTGATAAACTACTACCCATCCACCGTCGTTCAGGTGCATGTGCAACACGATGCTGGGCAAGGAGCGCTATATAGGAGTTCCTGACGATCATATGTCATCGCACCAGGCGGGGCAATTACTGACCCGCCCACGATAAGAGCCTGCTGATCGTATGCAAAAACAACCACCGACTACCAGGCGAGGCAGAAATGCTTGCCCACCGTGTAACATGTTGCAGCAACTACAACTGGCGCTCCTTACCCACTTACCCGATCCGAACAGGGTCACCCAGCACCGACGTTAGATTGAAACCCCTAATAGATCGGCGACGGTGAAAATGTCTTTATCGCCGCGTCCAGAGAGATTGACCAGAATGATCTGGTCAGGTCGCATTGTTGGCGCCAGACGCACCGCTTCAGCAACCGCGTGAGCACTTTCCAGCGCCGGAATAATACCTTCAAGCCGGGCCAACAACTGAAACGCTGCTAGTGCTTCATCATCACTGGCCGCTGTGTACGTTGCACGTCCACTGTCGTGTAGCCAGGCATGTTCAGGACCAATACTGGCGTAGTCGAGACCTGCGCTGACCGAATGGGTCAGTGCAATTTGACCAGCTTCGTCTTGCAAGACATACGAGTAGGTACCCTGCAAAACACCGGGTGTTGCTGCGCGAAAGCGGGCGGCATGCTCACCGAGGCGATCACCTTTGCCACCGGCTTCCACACCACGCAGGGCTACGCTATGGTCTTCGAGGAATGGGTGAAAGATGCCAATCGCATTCGAGCCGCCACCAACACAGGCCACCACGACATCTGGTAAGCGCCCGGTAGCGGCCAGGATCTGCTCGCGTGCTTCCAGACCAATAATCCGCTGAAAGTCGCGAACCATTGTCGGGTAAGGGTGCGGGCCAAGCGCTGAGCCGAGCAGGTAATAGCTATCGGGATTAGTAACCCAGTCGCGCATCGCTTCGTTAATCGCATCTTTGAGCGTGCGTGAACCGCTGCTGACGCCTCGTACTTCTGCGCCTAGCAGACGCATACGAAAGACGTTTGGCCGTTGGCGAGCCATATCGTCCACACCCATATAGACGACACACTCGAGCCCTAGCAGAGCACAGACGGTCGCAGTGGCAACGCCATGCTGACCGGCCCCGGTCTCGGCGATGACGCGCCGTTTTCCCATCCGTTTCGCCAATAACCCCTGACCGAGGGCATTATTGATCTTGTGGGCGCCGGTATGGGCCAGGTCTTCGCGTTTGAGATAAATCTGTGCACCACCGCAATGCGCAGTCAGGCGAGCGGCAAAGCTTAGTGGTGTTGGACGACCGGTGTACGTGCGGTGCAGATTCGTCAATTCGGCCCAAAAGTTCGGATCGGCCTTTGCCTCTTCATACGCCGCTTCAAGCGCACTAACTGCCGGCATCAGTGTTTCAGGAACGTACCGCCCACCGTAAGGGCCAAAACGCCCCGGTCGTGAAGCAACCTCGTGCATGGTTCAACTTTCTAGCCAGGGCGCGTTGAAAACGCACCCCCTTACACTCCCACCCAATGCGTATCTCAACCTGTCAGTATCTCGTCGAGCCGGGCTTACTTCTGGATCAGACTCTCGTCTTTGTTCTTCTCACCCTCTTCAAGCAGCATGATCGGGATGCCATCTTCAATCGGATAGCGATACCCATTCCGCCGGTTGACCAACCACTCCTTGCCGTTGGCATCAACCATCAACTCGACTGGCCCCTTATCACCAGGATCGGCCAGCATACTGAGTAGCTCTGGGCTAATGCTGCCACGTTGCCCACTGGTATTGGTATTGCTGTTAGTGGCCGGTGTGAGGTCGAAAACACTATCTTCCTGATACTGACGAACAGCTCGGAAGATGGCAATTGCTAACCCGATCACTGCTGCAATGCCGAGGATGCGCAGCACCTTTTTCATAGCTTGTTCCTCCTTTTGCTAACCTTTTTCGCGACGATGGTAGAACGCTTGCACACTTGCCCTTATTGTACACGACTTTGTTTACGTTGCCGCGAAGGTTCTTCTTCAACCCACACTCGTGGTGGTTGGTCAGGCCCATACCAGACCAGCAATTGACCATGCGGGATACCGTCGGCGTCGTTGATAATTTCCAGGAACGGATAGCGTTGGGTTGGACGACGCATTGTTTCGACATCGAAAACAATATCAGTCCAGGTACCGGTATTAATATATACACGGTTGTGATCGAGCTTAATAACGCGCGCCAGATGCGTATGCCCACAGACAAAAAGTCGATCGGCACGGTACGATGGTTGCTGGGCCAGCAGAGCCATCTCCCGTGCTATTTCATCGTTGAATGCTGACACTTCACGACTGGCCTGGCGACGTGCTTCATCGCGTACCTGGTCAACAACTTCTGGTAGATTATCGACGGCTTCAGCCACAGCACCAAATTGACGGGCAATTGCCTGATGTCGGGCAACACGCTGGCGACGAAACGTTGCAATCGGTTGCCAAAGTACCTTCAGTGGTGAGTTCCTGAGCCATTCATCTGGTTCACTGGAGAGATGATGAGGTGGCGCCCACGCAGTTACTTGCAAGAAGCCAACAATACCACGGGTAACAAAACGACGTGCATCCGGGTCACGCAATCGTTGTAAGCTCATCAAGTACCAAAAGAAAGCCGAAGACGGCTTAATGTTGTCGATCAGCGGCGCTAGTGGAAAGCGATCCTCTTCGAGTTCGTTGATCACCTCTTTGACAAGCTGCGTCCCACGCACCACTTCAAACGGCTCACTGATACTGGCAAAGTTGATGAAGCGATTCCACCGATCAAATTGGTTGCCATGGACGATATACACGCCGCCACCGTGATAGCTGATGCCAAAACGCAAGCGATGATCGTCCGCTGCGAGATCTAGTGCCTCGCGTAAAACCATCTTTGCCGTCGGATAGTGCAGCTCAAAATCGTGATTGCCGATCAGAATGGTTAGTTGATGACCTGGCTGTTGCACAAAGCGGCGCAATGCGTCAATAACGCCAGCGTGAGCAGTGAGGATAGCCTGAAGGCGACGCGCTGCCGCACGTGGGGTCCATTCATCATCGGCGACATCGGGCAGACTAACCTGCAAAAATTCAAAGGTGTCGCCGGCCAAGATTAATTCGGTCGGTTCACGACTGACATAGTGATCGAGAAACGCGATCAATGTTTCATCGTCGCAAAAATCGTCTTTACGATCGCCAGCACCCAGATGCAAATCGCTGATAACAATGCGACGTCGACGGACATCGATTGACTCAGGACCTATCGGAGGGGTCGTATATGGCGTGGGTCGAATTTGTACGCGACGGATGCGCAAGACAATCCAGCGCAGTAGAAGTAACAAGGTGATCGCGACCGCCAATCGCAATAGCAAACGCAGGATCCAACTGACAACCTTCATAAGAATGTTGACACTAGCGTTAAATCGTTGCTTCGATTGGCGAACGTTGGAACGACGAAGCATGAATAGGTCCTGTTTCGTGTAGTCAAGGAGTTGTGTTCCGTCACATTTCCTGATTTTTCTGACCAACAACCAGTAGCATCGAGCGTGTTGGCGGAATAGCCATCGTTAAGGCAAAAAAGAGCGCTTTTGCCAATACCCGATGTGGCGCGCGAAGAAGACGGCCCGCCTCAAGGCCTACTCGCTCCCATGGAGCCTCGAACCGCCTGGTTTGGATACGAAAACCCGCCTGCTCAATCAGCCAGGTTAACTCATCCATAGTATAGGTACGACTGTGGGTTGTATAGCGCGCCTCACCTTCTAACAACATCTGGTGACGGAACTCTTCTGGTGTATTCAGGCTCTGCCAGAGCAGCATGCGGAGGATAGCGCGCGCTCGACTTTTCAGATAGAGTTCATTCGGCGTGGTGACGAGCAACCGACCGCCTGGGCGCAACACACGATAAAACTCGCGCAAGATCGGCAATGGCGAATAGACCATGTGCTCGATCACCTCTGAGAAGACGACCCAATCAAAGCTGGTATCGGGGTAAGGTAGTGGCTCACGTTCAAGATGTACCTGGCGCACCTCTACCCCTAATCGATCCCAGAGAGCTTTGCGAGTAAATGGATCAAGGTCAGCACCACTGACCTGAAAACCGGCGCCAACGAGAAGTTCGGTGAAATGACCTGGCGTTACACCAACTTCCAGCACTTGAGCGCCATTGGCTGGCCCCATCGCTCGCAACATTGCCGCGAATCGGTAGCGGTGTAATCGAAAATAGGCTTCTTTCCCATCTGCCCGAGCGCTCTGTTCAACGCGGGCAAATAATGCGCTCTGGTCAACTTTTGTCATTGTTTGTTCGTCAATCATAGTGACAGTCGCTCGCTCAAGCGATCCCGCGTCGTATAGTATCATACTCACCAAAGAAGAGCGAGTCGTCGGGGCATCCGCGGTCATGTTTAAGGAGTAGTCAATGTCTTCAACTCCTTCACCTTCAACTCGAGTACGGCACGAGCTTAGCCGTCTGTTCTTACGCTGGCTAATCTACTCACTCGCAATCTTTGCTGCGGTCTGGATTGTGCCGGGCATAGAGTTCAGCGGGCCGGGGTGGCAAATTGGGATCGTTGCTCTCCTCTTTGGCTTTCTCAATGCCTTGTTGCGCCCATTACTCTACCTGCTCACCTGTCCGCTGGTCATCTTGACACTCGGTCTGTTTGGGCTGATTATCAATGCCCTGCTACTGGGCTTGACTTCTGCGCTGGCCGATCAATTGGGGATTGCGTTCGTGGTGAATGGGTTCTGGCCGGCTTTCTTTGGTGGACTGGTCATCTCGCTGGTCAGCACGACGCTGCAATACCTTGCCGGTGATGTTCAGGTTCGGATCGTGGTTGAGCGTCGGCCTCGTGAATAAATGTCTAACCTGGAGCAGTTCGAGCGGTAACGTATTTTCCTCAAACCTTCACCTTCGCCCCTCAACCCAAAGTAAGAGGGAAGAGGGGCAAATGGTACGGTACAAACGTAGCCGTCGCTATCAGATTCGCTCGCGGGCACGATGCAGACGGATCGTGCGCGTTAGCAAGGTTGCGCCAAGCAGCAGCACACCAAGGAATGGAATTCCGGCACTCGTGTTTGGTAACGGTGCTGTTCCACCGGTCTGACCACCTACCACCACCACAGTTGCTGATGGCGTAGCAGTAGCGGTCGCTGAAGAACCACTACCCAACACCACAGAGGACGTTGCCGTAGCAGTAGCAACAGGTGAAAGAGTCAGTGTAGCCGTGACAGGCACAGCCGTCGTCGTGAAGGTTGGACTGACGACCGGTGCAAGGGTTGCGGTCGCAGTCGCTGGCTGCTGATCTCCCACCACCAGCACCGTACTGATGTTCGAGAAAACCGGTCGATTCAGCTCACGATAGGTCGCCTGGGCCTGTACCACCAGCAATGTACCGGTAGCTACATTCGGACGAATTCGGGTCGCAATATTGATTTCAATCCGCTCACCTGGCGCCAGATCGGGCGCAACGTAGGATACCGTCTGACCATTGATAGTCGGATCGGTGCCACGACTCGCGCTTGCGCTCAGAATCCGTAGATTGGAAGGCATGACACTGCGTACATTCACTGCACTCACCGTCTGTGTCGGGTGCGTATTTCCGAGCACGATGGTAAAGACAATATCTTGGTCGGCGTAGGCACTCCCCCAATCACTCGTTAGCCGCAAGAGCAGATCACTCTCACCAAATACAGCCGGCGCTGGTGGCTCGGTTGGAGTCGGCGACACCTCCGGTGTTGGCGTTCTAGTTGGTGAGGCTGGAGGCCGCGGTCGTGGCGTTGCAGTTGGCCGGGGCGCAACCGTTACTACTGGTGTTGGCAGCGGTGGCTCCGTTGGTAAGACGACCGGTGGTTCGGTCGGAGCTGGTAACGGCGCAGTTGGAGGCGGTGGCGGTTCAGGCGGGCGTGGTTGAGGCGGCGATGTCGGTCGTGGTGTAGATGGTACAGGTGAAGCAACCGGGGTATTAGTCGCTACTGGCGTAACGGTCGTTATAGGTGTTACTGTCACTACTATTGGTGTGACCGGGGTTGGGGTATCAGTTTCAACCTGGGTCGGAGTATTCGTAATCTGCGCGGTAGGAGGAACACTCCCCAACACCCGCACTGTAACTACATTAGAGACCCCAACTTGCTGGCTCCCCTGTTCCAGTACAGCCTGATTAGGAATATTAGATCCTTCGCTAGCAGACGGTCGTACCCGCACTTGCAGTGTTACTGAAGCGGGATTAAACCTGCTCACGTTCAAGGTACAGAGTATTGTTTGACCAGAAAAGCATGTACCGCCAAACGCCGATACGCTCAACAGCTCCAGATTAGAATCCAGTACATCGCGCAAGGTGAGGGTGATTGGAGTATCACTCTGGGTTGTAACCGACAGACTATAGCTGAATTCTTGACCAATACTCACCGTTGTGAGTGAGGCAACTTTCGTAACCCGAGTCGCGCCCGGTGTCGGCGAGGGAGTAAACGTTGGAATCGGCGTTGTTGTAATAGGGGTTGGAGTAACAGCAGTCGGTGTAACGGGTGTCGGCGTAACCGGTGTGGGAGTGTCAACCGTCGGTGTGACGGGTGTCGATGTAACCGGCGTTGGTGTATCAGCCGTCGGCGTGACCGGCGTTGGTGTATCAACCGTCGGCGTGACCGGTGTCGGCGTAACTGGGGTCGCTGTCCCAGATGTCGGCGTATTTGTCGGTGCCGGTGTAAATGTGGGCGGACGCTGTTCTAGCTCAATCGTTGGCCCAGTAGCTTCCATCAACCCCTGCGCAGGCGCAATTGGCGGTTGAATCCAGTTCAGTCCTTCTACAACGAGTGGAACAACAATCATCAAAATACTTACTGCAATCGCCATCAGCTCCCAGATCGTCCAGGGTGCTGGCCCACGGCCTCGACCGGAAGGAAACTGAGCTGAAGGTGAAGATTTTGGCGGCATACAGACTCCTCGCCTCAACTGAGCGGACGCGAATCGATCAGATCGGCGATGACGATCAGGCGCTGCGTATCCCAGTTGGTACAGGTAATCAGCGTAAGCACAGGCGTTGGTGTCGGATCCATCACTTCAACCTGTGTAGGCCAGACATTGCGCATGTCGCGCACACGATAGCGATATGACCAGCCACCCGTCTCTAGAAATATCTCATCACCGATCTTGAGTGCTGGAAGATCACGAAATACCGCGCCACGTAATCCGGCATGACCGGACAACACGGTATTGCCGGTATGACCAGGCAGAGCTGTGCCATGATGGTAGCCAGCAGCATATTCTGCGACCTGCCAGGCACCATCTACGACAAAAACCTCATACACTGGTGTATCGAGTTGAATAGCCGGAATACGTAGCCGTTGCGGTCGCGGATCTGTTTTGGGGAGAGGTTGAATATGCGTTTGCGGCGCAAGATAATCGGCTGGCTCAACCACCAATTCGGGTGCGGTAAAGGGCAATGCCGGGAGATGCGGAGCTGCTGCTGGCGGTGAAACCGGTGTCGGTATAACGACCGGTGTGGTGACAACCATACCCGATGGTGAGGCAGACCCCCACCATGCCCGCCACCAATCACGTCCGTAGCCATCGATCAGCCAGTAGGCAAAAACGATGATCATTGCGCCGAAGAGGGTTAGCTCGGCGATGAACAAGACGCGATCAACCCAGGTACGCACTAGAAAACCTTGCAGCGCATCGCGGCGATACACAGCATGTGACCGCAATTGTATCGGACGGAGCGGATCACGCCGGGCAGGGAGATCGTGTAAGAGTAATTGTTGCAGCAATTCGTGATCGCCGGTAGGTGGTACCGGTGTCGGTGACGACCGTCGACTGGTAGAACGGTGCTGCGGAAAAGTGGTCATTGCTTTGCTGTTTCTGAAGCATGTACCGGCAAGCCGATTGCAAGAATTATACACGACGATACAACCCTCTGCAATAGCCTGACCAATAGAATGAGCTACAAACGACGTTCTCCTACTGCCAGGTGTAAAATGAAGTGGGAGAATAAAGAACGACAATACACGAGCAGGATGCGCTTGCAATGAAATGAACCACACTAACCCAACGCCGCACAGAGACGCTCGACGCCAACGGCAAAGGTTGTCGGTTCAGTCAATGCCGACAGCATGATATGACAACCGGGAACCTCGCCATAGAAGTAGCCTGGATGCACAAACACGCCCCGTTCGAGGAGATAGAGCACCAGTCGCTCTTCATCAGCCCACCCATCAATAGCCGGAAAGAGATAATACCCACCGGCGGGTGGTCGGGCATGAATGCGTGGATGATCGGTAAATCGTTGCAGAGCCAGGGTCAAATTGGCCCGTACTCGATCAACCATCATACGCACAAAGGTTTCACCCTGCGCAAACAGCGTCGGCAAAAGATGCTGACTTAAGGCATTGGCGCCTAGCAAGGTATCGTTCAACAATTCGAGACGAGGGGCAAAGACTCGTGCCGGTCGGTTGAGAACGATCCAGCCCAATTTGAGATCGGGTAAAGCAAAGAGCTTTGAGATACCGTTCAAGGTAAACAGCGGCAGATCAGGGTGCAGAGCAGCCAACGGCGGCGTGTCTGACACTGCATACGTAAACGGGGCAAACACCTCATCACAGATTACCGGTATGCCCAATAAATCAAGGGTTGCCAGCGGAGTATCTACAATTGCTCCGGTAGGATTATGCGGCGAGACAATGATAATCGCCCGTGTGCGTTCATCGACGGCACGTCGCAACGACCGAGCATTAATCCGCCAGTTTCGTTCTTCATCGAGCTGATAAAAACGTAGTTCAAGGTTACGCAGTGCTGCGAGGTATTCAAAGAGCGGGTAGGTAACGTTTGGCACGAGCAGATTATCACCGGGATCGGCCAGCAGAGCGAAAAGCAAACTATAAGCTTCACTCGTACTGGCCGTCAGAAATACGTCGTCAGGCTGAAGCACGAGCGGCGGCGAACGACGTGCGTAGTATTCAACCACTGCCGTGCGTGCTGCTAGATCACCGTGCGGATCCGGATGATAGCAACGTGTAGACCAGTAGGAAGCAGCGGCGGCAGCCAGAATTTCGGCAGGAAAGATCAGACCCTGCATCGTCGGATTACTGCTGGTCAGATCGATCAAATCACCCTGTGCCGCCCGTGCATCTCGCGCTAATGTCAACCGGTTTGGCGTCAAGTCAAGCTGTGAGAAGACACCAGGCATCGCTTACCGACCATTAAGCGAAGTAGTGAGATGACGCCAGAACGCATCACGCTCACCTGGAATAAATGGCATGTACAGGGCTACGCGATCCAACAATCCCTCATAGCGTTCACGCAGTGCTGCCGGTAAATCGGTGGGCTCGGCTTCCACGGCAAACGTAGCCACCATCGTATCATCGATCAGACTGCTCATCTCGGCCCAACGCTGCTGAGCGGCTAACCGTGACAACTCTTCACCCAATTCGCCCCAACCATGGCATTCCAGCACAGCACGATAGGTTGGCGTGGAAGCGTAGAACGCAATTTGTTGCCGGACGAATGCACGCATTCGTTCACGTTCTTTTGTGTCGTGACCGGTAATGACCAATGCACTACCGGCAATCACACAGGCTGATGGTTCTCTACCGGCTGCTGCGGCACCAGCAGCAATGTGCGGTCGCAGCACTTCCCGCAAGTAGCGGGCGCTACTCAGCGGGTGAGCATGAAAACCATCGCAAACCTCACCGGCCAAATGGGCAAGACCGGTATTGACACCGGCAATATAGATCGGAATCTCTGGATGCGCGATAGGGCCCGGACTGAAGAACGGTGTCATCAGAGTATGCTGGTAGTATTGGCCCCGGTAATCGAGTTTCTCACCGGTCTGCCAGCAGCGCCAGATGGCTCGTAACGCGCCGATATAATCACGGAGTCGTCCGACCGGTGAGTCCCACACACTACTAAACCGACGCTCGATATGCGCCTTCACCTGAGTACCTAGCCCCAGGATAAAACGTCCACCACTGAAACCGGCCAAATCCCACGCAATCTGGGCAGTGACCATTGGGCTACGCGGAAATGCGATGGCCACCGCCGTACCGATAGTCAGATGGTGCGTATGCTCGGCAGCAATGGTTAACGCCAGAAACGGGTTATGGGCTGTCTCTGGCGCCCATAGTGCAGCAAAGCCGATGTCTTCAGCACGCTGCGCTACCACAGCAGCACTAGGTAGCGGATTGGCATTAACCTGAAACGCAGCATCGAGAAGTAACATGCAAACTCTCCAGTCTTCAACACAGCAGGCGATCTATACTATCTCACCCGTTGTGCGGCAAGATGATCGTCGAACGTCATGAGGCACTCTACACCTCATACCATAAACTATCTGCTTCATCGCTCCTGAGAAGAGCACAGTAAACCGAGTAGGTGGTGAACTACTTCTGGTGGAAACATGATCCTACTTGCACATCCTCTCGACCTTATCAGGGACGAAGCCGCGAGAGCAGGGCCGTCAACCGGTCATAATCATCTTTCAACAGACGGGCCAGCTCGCGCCCCACACGTATCAGATAGGTTGGGCCATCACGTCGCGCCATCGCGATAGTTCGTACCGCTGCCGTAAGCAACTCATCGGTTGGCAACCCAGACGCCAGCAAGAGGGTGCGCAGAAAATCCAGATGTTCACCAAATGCAACCAATTCTTCGTCGCTACAGGCATAGACCGAATAATGTACCGGCGGCGGTTGTGGTGGCAACCGCTGCATCAAGCGACCATTGTGCCGATAACCAACCGTCAACGCAGCAAATTCCGTCTGGAGCACCTCACCAAGATCGGGATGCGCACGATAAATCTCGTCGTCGTAGAGCAGCCGACCCGTGTATGTCCGACCGCGCACCACTGCCCGTCCACCTGGTTCACGGCTGCCGGTGTGGATATTGTACACCAGACCGTAGACTACCAACGATTGATCGGTCGTTGTTGCCCGTACCAACGCGCCGAATGGTGGTGATTCGAGTACCTTATACGAAGCAGCAACGAAATGGGTAGTCGAAGATTCGAGTACCTCGCCTATCCGACCGTTCTGCGCTACCGAGGTCATACGTTACCCTTGCACGAACTGTTTACTCTCACGTTTCGCTGAGAAACCAGGAGATAATTCAGCTTGACGCAACGCACCAGCAACCATTTGTTCAAAAACACGCCGTTCAGGACTCCGAATCACTGCCTGTTCATGGGCTCGTTGCAATACCACCGGATAGCCCTGCCCACGTGCCGCCTGATCATACACCAGAGCGTGAACGAGGGCCACGAACTGCGGGTTCGTCGCTACCCACGCCGGCATCTCGACCCGTGCCAGTTCACGTCCAATACGGAGAAAGAAAAAGTGAATCTGGTGACGGTCATACCCCTCAATGCTGATCCGACTAAATGAGCGAAACAGCGGGCCACGCTGACCTTCTTGTAAACGTGGTGCGAAGAGATCGGCATCAATGAGATCCTGGCAGATCATGCACGATGGGATTTTGCCGCTTCTGGCGTCACTGCAATTCATACAATTCGCACCACGCTGGCCATCAACTTTCACATCAGGACAGAGCATGAGCCGCACTAATCCCATCACTTCCGGCGAACGAGTACGACTGATGTAAGAAGCTACTGGGATACCGTATTGCTCCATCTGCTCTAAGTAGGCCAGGTATTGACGCAAAAAGTGATCGCGGATCTCCGTGGCAGCGTTTGCTAGTGCCCACCGGATCAAGGTACCGTCTTGTAATGCCAATCGAGGAATGGTGAGCTGAGTGAGGTATTGTCTGGCTAAACGTCCCAGGGCAATACCCTCTTCCACATCACGCCGCACACTTAGCAAGGCCCCCTCAATCGGGATGCGCTGCGTCTCATGAGCAATGTACAAATCCGCTTCCGTAAAATAGAGCCGGGGTGACGATTCGAGGTACGCTTCCGGCTGCGCGCCATACTGGATATAGACCTGACCAATATTGATCAGATAGCAATTGACCTCACCGTGTCGATCAACATCAATATGCGAGCCATCGGTCGCTACAACCGCATAGTCGGTTGGCACATTACCTAGATCGCGCACAGTATCTAGCGGTTCAACCGGCTCGGCCAACAGCCAGTGCGCAGAATCTTTACTTAACTCAACAGCTTTTGCCCAATATTGCTCACGACCGGTTTCACGCAGATAACGTTGGCGAAGCTGCGCAAGCTGCTCATCGCGTTGACGAACGGTAAGCGCCACTTGCTGGCTCATGGTGCGAATCTGTTCACTCAATACAGCGAGATTCAGACTCATATTCACCCCTTCGCTCATCCGTTCGTGTCGTTGAGTATAGACGATCTCATACGGTTCGTCAATCTGCTCGTATACCGCGCGGGTGATCAACCCACCCGCGATGTATCATGCACGACCGAAAACTGGGAACTTTGAAAACCTCTATCAATGGTATGATAAGCTAACGCACGCAGGACGCGGGTCAGCCCGTCTCAGATTAGCACACGGCAAGAAGAGTCAGCTATGCAGATTCAGTCATATCAGGCAGCGCTCGATTACATCTACAGCTTTATCGACCCCGCCCGCCAAGGCTCACCTGATCCTACTATTGCCGCTCGTGCCCTGGCGCGAATCACGGCATTATTGGCCGATGCCGGTAACCCACACCAACACCTAGCCGCCGTCGTAGTAGCCGGTACGAAGGGGAAAGGTAGCACCTGCGCCTTGATCGAAACAATGGCTCGCGCTGCCGGTTTGCGGGTGGGTCTATGGACCTCACCCCACCTCAGTTCATACCGCGAACGAATCCAGATCGACCGCGAGCCAATTTCTCAGACGACGTTGATCGATCTGGTCAATGAAGTTCGGCCGATTGTAGAGGCGTTTGATACCACTACGTATGGACGGCCCAGTACCTTCGACATTGGCTTTGTGATGGCAATGCGCCATTTTGTGGCTGAACGGGTTGATCTAGCAGTGGTTGAAGTGGGGTTAGGTGGTCGTTACGACGCTGCCGCCACCATAACACCTCTCGTTTCGGTAATCTCGTCAATTAGTTTCGACCATATGGCTATTCTGGGGCCAACCCTGCACGATATTGCGTTCAACAAGGCCGGTATTATACGCACAGGAGTACCGGCAATCACCGTACCACAACACCCTGATGCAGCCGCAGTATTTGCTGCTGAAGCACAGACGGTCAATGCGCCGCTCTGGTTGGCTGCCGAGCATGCTGTTGAACCATGGATCGCGTCTGGTCAACCGCTGGCTTATCCCGCTGCACCCCAACCTGGTCGTTTACGAGGCTCGTTTCAACGCGAGAATGCGCGGCTGGCGATGGGCACCGCGCTGCTGCTACGGCAGCAGGGGCTGGCGATTGATGATCAGGCGATCCGGCGCGGCCTGGCTGAAGCCTGGTGGCCTGGGCGCTTTGAGCTGATCAACGGTCCGCCAAGGATCCTCATTGATGGTGCACACAACGGCGACTCGGCCCAGAAGCTGTGGCAGGCAATTACCGAAGAACTGCCACACCGCCGATTTGTTCTGGTGCTTGGTACTTCCCGCGACAAAGACATTACCGCCATCGCGGCTGCATTGGTCCCCCATGCATCACACGTGATCATCACGCGATCAAGTCATCCTAAAGCAATGGACCTTGACCGCATTGCTGCTGAGGTGGCGCCGTTTGCCTCGGCACCGATCCAGATTGTTCCAGTTGTTGCTGAAGCATTAGCCAAAGCTCAGGAGCTGGCAACAGCAGATGATCTGATCTGCGTTACCGGTTCATTGTTCGTCGCAGGCGCGGCCCGCGAGGCATTGGGTTTAG
Organism: Chloroflexus sp.; assembly: GCA_017743535.1. GTDB lineage: Bacteria > Chloroflexota > Chloroflexia > Chloroflexales > Chloroflexaceae > Chloroflexus. The sequence continues at coordinate 20,090 of JAGHYT010000006.1, read as the reverse complement.
CGGTAGCCGATTAACCGGCAAGACAACGTCGTATTCGATCGGCTCATCGTTGTCAGCCTATGATGAAGCGCTGGTATACGAACGCAAACCAACGCGCCAAAAGGCGCGAGCAGCTAGCAAGAGAAGACCAGCCATCATCGGCGCTAATAGCAGATACAATGGATCGAGCAACCCAATGAGTGCAGCAGCCGGAAACGTGGTCAGAAAGGCGATGGGAATGATGAAGGTCAACACCAGACGAATCCACCAGTTGTAGGCTGTAACTGGGAAACGACCAGTTTCATAAATAATGGTGAGTAATTCGGTGATGTTCTCAACCTGTACCAACCAGAATGCGCTTGTCACCAGCAGCATCCAGATTGCATATGCCATGACGATACCGCAGATGAGCAAGAAGAGAAAGGCGATAATCTGAAGTAGTGTTGGCCAGAACTGTCCCATCCAAAGACCATAGCCGATCAGACCAAACCCGATCAGAATATCAGGAAGCACAAACAAATTGATCTGGCGCAACGAAGCCATAAACTGGCTATCAACCGGCTTGACCAGCACAAAATCGAGCGTTCCTTTCTGGATGTGCTCAACAATTCCGGTGATGTTTGGCCGCATGATACCGTCAAGTAGCCCTTCAAAGATGCGGAACAAACCCACAACTAACAGTGCCTGCGGGAATGTCCAACCACCGAGAGTACCGGTAAATTGAAAGAAGACAAGGATGCCAAGCACTCCCCAGAATAACCAGAGAACGCTCTGGAAGAGAGCGGTCACGAAGTTCACCCGATACTCAAGGGCAATCTGCAAACTATTATGAAAAAAAAGAGCAACAAGACGAAGATAACGGAGCATTAGGAGACCCCTGCCACCCCAAAACGGAAGAGAAAGAGAGCAATGGAGCAGGTACCCTTCACGAGGGATGTTCAGACATGCTCCCAGAAATCACGCACCCACCGACGAAATCGGCAGGGGCAGGTGTTGCAAACCCACCCCTGGCCGACACACCTGCACCCTTATGCCGATAACCGACCTACATTCGTGCAAAGCAGGCAAATTGAGGCGCCAGTGCCGGAGGTAATCGGCCAACAATATGAGCGCCCTCACTCCCAAACTCTTCAACCTCAATCACACCGCGCTGCCGCCAGAGTGCAACCAGATCGTTCCGCTGATATGGGATATACGCATCGACCCGCACCATGTGCCGGGCCAGCGTTTCCACGATTCGTTCACCTAACGTCTGTAATCCCCATCCGCGTGCAGCCGAAACTGCGACAATATCTTTAGGCAACCCCATTTCGGCCGCGATCTGACCGACATCCTCAGCGGTTGCCCCTTCGAGCAGGTCAATCTTATTGAGGACGGTCAGAGTCGGCTTATCGGCAACACCTAACTCGCGCAGCGTTTGCTCGACCGTTTGCGCGTGCTCTTGTGCATTACGATGGGTAACATCGACGACATGCAGCAGTACATCAGCTTCCTCAATCTCTTCCAGGGTTGCCCGAAACGCAGCGATAAGCTGTGGTGGCAATTTCTGAATAAAACCGACCGTATCGGTCATAAGTGCAACGATATTACCGGGCAGCAACACCTGCCGCGTCGTCGGATCAAGGGTTGCAAACAGCTTATCTTCAGCTAGCACGTCAGCGCCGGTCATAGCATTGAGCAAGGTGCTTTTACCGGCATTGGTATAACCGACAAGAGCGATCACCGGTATCCCGGCCTGTCGTCGGCGCTGGCGGTACAATTCGCGGTGCCGATGAACGTCAGCCAGTTGTTCTTTCAGCCATGCAATGCGGCGCTCAATCAACCGGCGGTCAATTTCAAGCTGAGTCTCACCAGGCCCACGCAAACCAACCACACCACCTGCTGCCGTACCACCCGTACCGGCCTGTCGTTCGAGGTGTGTCCATTGTCGACGCAAACGAGGCAGCAGGTACTGGTACTGTGCCAGCTCGACCTGAAGCCGCCCCTCGTGCGTCCGTGCATGGCGCGCAAAGATGTCGAGGATCAGACCCGTCCGATCAATAACCTGAGTCTGTAACTCCTCTTCAAGATTGCGCGTCTGGGCCGGACTCAATTCCTCGTCGAATACGATAAGGTCAGCTTGCGTTTGCTCGCGCAATGCAGCGACCTCTTTTACCTTACCGGGGCCGATAAAAAACTTTGGTTGTGGCTCTGGCAGGCGCTGAAAGATTCGACCTACCACCTCAAGCTCCGCTGTTTTGGCGAGTAGCTCTAGCTCATCAAGAGAGTCTTCGACTGGCCATGGACTGCGTAGGCTGGCAATCTCCGCACCTACCAGCAAGGCGCGTCGGCGTGGTGACGTCGTAGGGTACAGGCGTTTTCCGTCGTGAGTTCGCAAGGCGTTAATGTGTGTCTCCTTTGACTGAATATTCAATCGTCTCATCATTATCTGGATTATAGCACTGTTCGTTCATCACCTTCAAGGCCTGAGATCATGTCTGCAAGACAATCAGATTGATAGGTTCATGTTTATTATACTGCACTGTGCAATAGGTATCCTGGCCTGCAAATAGACAATTCACGACCTTTTAACGTTCTTTGTCAATCTGGAGGTAAAAAATCCCGTGGTGAGAAGCAGAAGAAGATCGATTGAGGCGTAGCGGCGCTGTGCCTGTAATCCCGGTTGCACCGTGAGACGGGTTTTCGGATCGGCTCTCAACGATCACAATGTGTCTAGTCGCTGCAAAAGTTCCTGCGCCTGGCAGACAATCTCCTGACGTTCTGTGGGTGTCAAGCGTTGCAAACCCAGCACTGCCGGCCCTAGTCGTGGATTGGCCCGCAGCGTTGCTTCATGAACAATGAGAAAATGCCAGTATAGTGTGTTGAACGGACAGGCGCGTGGCCCAAGCCGTGCTTTTCGGTCGTAAAAACATCCGCGACAGTAGTCGCTCATTTTGTCGATATAGGCTGCACTAGCAATGTACGGCTTGGTTGCAGTCCGTCCACCGTCGGCATGTAAGCCCATCCCGATCACGTTGGGGCTTACCACCCATTCGTAAGCATCGACATAGCACTCGAGAAACCAGTCATTCACTGCACGCGGCTTGATGCCTGCCAGAAGCGCAAAATTGCACAAGATCATTAACCGCTCGATATGATGACAATAGCCATTTCGCAAGACCCGGTGAATAACGCAGCTCATGCAACGCATGCGCGTCTCACCACTCCAGTACCACGTCGGTAACGGACGCTCGGCCTGCCAGGCATTGGCTTCCAACAATGCCGGCATCAATTCCCAATAGCGGTAGTAGATATATTCACGCCAGCCAATAATCTGGCGCACAAAACCCTCAACCGAAGACAACGGGGCCAGCCCCCTGTGATAAGCGTTCACCGCCGCAGATGCCGTTTCCAGTGGATCGAGCAGCCCAATATTGAGAAGAGGTGAGAGCTGCGAGTGAAATAAGAGGTCATGATCGGCGCTCATCGCATCTTCAAACGGGCCAAAGTCCGCCAGCCGGTGCGTGATAAAATCTTCGAGCGCAGCCAGGGCCTGTGCCCGTGTCACCGGTAGATCGAAGGTATCTGCTGAACCGATTGCATCGGGGCAACGGTGTGCCAGATCATCAATAACCTGTCGAGTTATCTCATCGGCGGGAAAGCGCAACGGCTGGGGAACCGGACGACCATCGTAACGACGCCGATTCTCACGATCAAGATTCCAGACGCCACCAGTTGGCTCACCATTTGGCTCTATCAGTAAACCGGTTTGTCGACGCATTGCCCGATAAAATGGCTCCATAAGTGCCGGTGAGCGTGATGGCGGATAGCGTTCAACCAGGAAGAGCGTATTAGGAAGGACCGTCACTGCAATACCCAGTTCGGCAGCCAGATGCTGCTGGAATTGACGGGTATTATATTCGGCAGCCGCCATACAAACCAAATGTCGTACATCGAACTGGACAATGTGATCGCGCAGACCCTGCAAAAAATCTGGTGCTGAACGTATATCGACTTCATAACCAGCCGCACGCAGTTCGTTGGCGAAATGACGCATTGCGCTGACGATCAACACCAGCTTTCGTCGATGGTAGCGACGCTGATTGAGACGGGCCAATGATTCGATCAAGACAACCCGCCGCCCTGGGATGAGACCGGGATGACGGGAACTAAGCTGATCACCGAGAATCCAGACCGACTCTTGTGGATAACTTGTATCAGAACCAGACATACAGTTATTCCCGATAACACAAGACTATGCTGTAGACAAGAATGGGCAAAAACATCTTATCGTGCTTTGTGAGCCTATCTGAGTCACTCCCATCGTAGGGACACAGTGCTGTGCCCTTACACAATCCTGCTTGATAGAATTGGAAAATGACGAAACTTTCGCGTCGCAGCCACTAGCACAAAGCAGCTCTTGCTTTCCCGTTGAAGCAATCTTGCTACCGGAGAGCAACGGGCTGGAAAGCACACCGTCTCCTAACGCGCACGTTACTGACGGAAGAGGCGATCAAGGGCTGCATTCCAGGCTTTCATCCGTTCTGGATCACCGCCGACATCAGGATGGTGGAGACGGGCCATTGCCTTGCGGATCGCATTTACTTCGTCTTCACTGATCTGACCGGCCAGTGAACTGATGTCAATCACCGCCTTGGAACGCTGTTCTTCGTGGAGTGAGGCTTCGAGGCGTTGGGCGCGAGCACGCCACATATCTCGTTCGTGACAAAGAATCGTATTTTCGCGCATCGTCTCGGTAAGAGTTTCAACCATTTTGGCATGGGCACGCTGAGCTTCCTGCGCAGCCGCCAGAGCTTTTTCCAACTGACGACGCAACGACCGGATCAGAGCATGGGCGTCGTTCAGTTCACGGCGCAACAACTCTAGCTCACGTTGGGTACAGGCATTACTGGTTGGCGTTAACTCATCCGAGGTTAACACACAAAACTCCTCAAACCGTTCATTACTGTACTTAGTATAACGCAAATCTAACCAACAGTCGATAGTAGTTCTATTATAGCGCATAAAAAGCGGTATGGGTCACCGGGCATCACCCGATGACCCGTACTGATGTGGCAACGGCCACTTTCTGGTGGCCGTAGGGGGATTATGGGGAGCAACAGTGAGGATTGGGAGGATACACGTCGGGCGATGTCTGTTGCTCCATCGCTCGACCTGTGAAAAGTATAGCAAGCTTAGTCACAATCGTCTATCCGCCTTAAGACCGATTCTGAGTCAGTATTTCATCAATAGCAGCCACCACCGAGAGCCATGCTATGCTAGAGGGAGTCGTTAGCTCGAAGTGTCCACAAGCAGGGAGAATAGTAAGGTGCGCCGGATCACCGACCTGGCAAGCTGTAGCGACAAAATCAGCTACGTATGCTGCCGGTACGATAAGGTCTTCGTGACCGACCAGATGGCGATGCGGTACACCGAGTGGCAAGAGCGCACGGGGTGATGCCTCTTGATAACGTACTTCATCGTTGCCAACAAGTTCGGCACAGGCAGAACCACAGGCCGTTTTGGTTACACCCTGAACCAGATCGGCTACGGCAGCCAGGGCCACCACACCGTGAATTGGCAACGGGTTCGGTGTATAGATCTGACTGGTGATCGGGAGCCTGGAGCGAGCGGCCAGCCAGAGGGCTAACTGCCCACCTGCCGAATGCCCGACTACAATGACACGGTTCAGATCGAGCATATAGGGCTGCGCCAGATCGCGCAACCGATCCACACCGGCAGCAACATCCAGAAACGTATACGGCCAACCACCACCATTACCGAGCCGACGATACTCAAGACTCCACACGGTGTACCCACGTGCCCGCAGATCGGCACAACACGCGCTCAGCGGAGTGAGATCATAGGCGGCCTGCCAGCAACCACCGTGGATCATTACCACGACTGGGGTCGGTTGTGTGGTATCAGCAAGATAGAGATCACCAAACTGCCAGACATGATCACCGTAGGGAATGCGCTTGTCAGGATATATCACCGGTTGAGCCAGATAATCACTTACCGTCAGCATGACGATTCGGCTTCGGCCCAGGCCAGATAATCGGCCAGTGGGCCATTAAAATAGACATGCACCACCTGGTTAAAGGTAATCCGACTTACAGCGTCCCATACTTCATCTGGATCGGTACTATACGCGACCAGCATCGCCCGTTCTGGACGCTCTTCATCTTCACCGGGAGGGATGACCAGCGCCAGCCACTGCCCTGGGTACCGTTGTTCAATCAGAGCGACCGGTTCTACCCGACCACGTTCAACCATACCGGTATAGGGGCAACCACAACCACAATCTGGCCCGCAACTGCTATGGTCACCCGTCCCACAACTCGGTGTGGTGCCACCATGCATAGCACTGGTAAGCTGAATTAGCACCGGCATAAGCGTCGTTTCCTCTCTGAACACCTAGCCCAACCCCGCTGATCACGGGCCAATCCGTTCCATTCCGCCCATATACGGGCGCAACACTTCAGGAATGAGAATACTCCCGTCTTCCTGCTGATAGTTCTCCATAATCGCAATAATGGTTCGGGGCAAACCTAAACCTGAGCCGTTCAAGGTATGGAGAAACTCTGGCTTCGCTCCCGGTTCTGGGCGATAGCGAAGATTCGCGCGGCGGGCCTGAAATGCTTCAACGTTTGAGCACGAACTGACCTCCAGCCATTCACCAACCCCCGGCGCCCACACTTCAATATCGTAGGTTTTCGCCGAACCAAAACCGAGATCACCTGTGCAGAGCAGCTTGGTGCGGAACGGTAAGCCTAAACGTCGGGCACACTCTTCGGCATCGCGACGCAGCTTCTCGAGCGCCTGATAGCTCTGATCGGGTGTCACAAACATATACATTTCAACTTTATCAAACTGATGCCCACGCTTAATGCCACGCACATCACGTCCGGCACTAAACTGTTCTTTGCGAAAACAGGGTGTATACGCGACGTGATAGATCGGCAACTGACTCGCTTCGAGAATCTCATCGGCGTACAGGCTGGTGAGCGGCACTTCAGCCGTTGGTACGAGCCACAGCCCTGACTCCTCATCGCGATAGAGATTATCGCGGAACTTTGGCAATTGACCAGAGGCCCACAACACCGACTCCTTGACCACAAAGGGCGTATAGACCTCTTGATAGCCCTGCTCTAAATGGAGATCGATCAACCACTGAATAACGGCGCGCTGGAGACGGGCACCGGCCCCTCGCATGACGTAGAATCGTGAACCGGCCAGCTTCACGCCTCGCTCAAAGTCGAGAATACCTAACGCTTCCCCTAGCTCCCAATGGGGACGAGCGGGAAATGGTAATTGACGCGCTTCACCTTCTTGATATACCACCACATTGTCCCGTTCATCCACACCATCGGGTACGTCAGGATGAGGCAGATTACGAATTTCAAGCATGGCCGCTCGTTGCTGCTCTTCCACTTCGGCCAATTGGCGATCGAGCGCCGCAATCTCATCACCCAACCGCCGCATTGCCTCGATCTTTGCTTGCCGCTCGACCGGATCTTTCATCGCGCCAATCTGCTTCGAGACCGTATTCCGTTCAGCTTTACGAGTTTCAACCTCGTAAATTAAACGTCGGCGCTGTTCATCAAACGCCAATACCTGATCGATGATGGCTACATCAACCCCACAACGAGCCAATCGGCGCTTCACTTCATCGGGTTGCTCACGGATTAATTTGATGTCAAGCATAGGCTTAGCCAAAGTTTAATATGCCGTGCGACGATGGCACGGACGATCGTATAAGCTGCATTATACCACGGTGCATCAGACAGCACCGATCCGGCTGTACCGCCAATCTACTGGTTGACCATTGGCGTAAGGCATCACACCGTGAAACGGACGAGGGTCATTATCAAAGACGAGCGGCAAAAACAGCCGATCACCGGGCCAGAGTGGTAAATCCATTACGCGCTGGAGCGGCACCCATTCGAGTGTACCTTCCTCATTCCGGGGCGGAGGTTCACCGGCAAAACTGGTGATCAAAAAGATAAAAGCGAACCAATCTTCACCATTTTTGCCAAAACCCGGCCAACTGATCGTCCCACGTAATGTCATTTCGAGCGCCGTAATGCCCGCTTCTTCATACAGCTCACGTTGAATACCAGCTACAACCTCTTCATGCCGTTCGAGTTTACCACCTAATCCATTATATTTCCCTAGATGTTGATCGCCAGCACGTGCATTCCGATGAACCATCAACACTGATTGTCGATCAGAAGATAAAACGTAGCCAAGCGTAGCCAGAATTGGTGTGTAGGGCATAGAAACCTCATCATTCACCATGACGTAAACAAACCACTCTCACCACGACGTGCCTCAGCAATGCGGCGTACACTCCCGGCCTCAACCCCTACCGGCAACTGATCAGGGTGGAAGAAGCGTGCATCGCAAATTTCAAGATCACCGACTGGTGGCAGTGCTGATCCATCGGCCACCGCTGTGAACACAATAATATAATCACTTAGGCCATGAGCCAGATAGTGGAACACTCCGTGCAAACCCGTAATCGTCACCGGGCAACCGCTCTCTTCCAAGACCTCACGACGGGCCGCATCAGCCGGCGCCTCGCCCCAATCAATTGCGCCTCCAGGTAAGCCCCATGGCGCCGCCCCACCCCTGTGACGTACCAACAAAAACTCATCGCCACGTCGTACCACAACCCGAACACCAATAGCGCGGGGACGAAACACACGCCATGCGACGAAGCGCAAAAGAATTAACCAGCGATAGAGTAGGGTCAGCCCAAATTCGCGCATGAGCGTATTCCTAAATTATCACATAAGTGCCCCCTTCCAGGATGGAACGAGGGCACTAACTATTGGATACTTCTTTTCTGCACCAATACCAGCAGAACCACTAATCATAGAGGAGTTTGCAGTGTTCCCAGCTTCGGGTTACCTACGATGCCCGAATGATGCAACAGAGGGGTGACACAGACGAACATACTATATCCGCTACCGATGAATCCCACCCTGTACGATAGCTTACGAGCACGGCCGCTGGCCCGCAGTGCAATGAGCGGCTGGCACCCACCGGTGGCGCCTCCTCCTCTATCACCCTCCAGGACACCCTCGTATGCTTCCCAACCTCTCCCAGCAAGCGGGGGGGGAACCCACCTCGCCCGATACCGTGACGGGCATCACCAGCAAGGCGGTGGAGACGTATCAGGGTTTCATCCACGCCGCGCAGGATACGAGCCGGAAGCCCGCGCACCAGGGCAAATGGCTTTGGCAATCGTCGTGCAGGAGGGAATGATGTTCATTGGTGAACACGACCAACATCAGAGCACGCCGAATACCTCTCTGGATCATCGCGCTCACCTCACGCAGCACCTATCACGTTCGTTCACTGCTTCCCGCTTGCTGTCGCATACGGTTAGGAGCCTGACATACGGTTTGCCTGGTACAAGTTAATTCATCAGCAGAAAAGACACCCAGAGAGTTTACCTGGGATCATCTCTCTTAGTGTTCTCAGTGTGAGTCTTTGCAGTGGATTCACATTTTGTATAACTCGCTTTATGATAGCATGCTTAAAACAACCGGGCAAACCAGCTTATCAAAATCAGGCAGCAACAAGCGTTTTGCACAATATGCACGATGACAATCGTTATGAAAGCCGCAAAAGTGTCACCGATGAACACAGTGTGAAACCAATCCCGCGTACCGGACAGAGAAGGGTTGGCTCATCAGGATTCACCTCAATCTTTTGCCGTATGCGATACACCCGCCCCTTCACCAATTCACGAGCTTCATCGTGACCGGTATCTTGTAAATACAGCATCTGAGCCAGCGATCGAAACGAAGCTGTCTGGTGAGGCGAACGCGCGATGTGTTGCAAAATTTCTGCTTCACCGTCACTGAGCTTAATAAGCTGGCTCCCAATGGTGATACAAGATCGATCGGCATCGATCATAATTGGTGGCCGGTCTGTATATGAAAACAATGACGATGTCTCAGAGAGACGCTTAAAATTGTTCGATGGGGTACGGTACGATCGTTGTTGTATCCGCTGTAGCACATGTCGTACATTTTTGGATGACAGGGGCGGGGTAATATATTCAACAATATCATATTGACTAAACGCTACTTCAAAGTTTTTACCGTACAACACTGTAAACATTCCCGATCTTTTCATAGAAAAATTTTCCAAAATATCACAATTAAGCAATGGAGATATATCTAAATTAAATAATAAAAGATCAAAAACACAACGTTCCAAATAATCACGAGCAGCAGCAAGATCATTGATTGCTAACACTGCCCAATTAGACCGATTAAGTTCCATAGCCATCCCATTACGAAGCCGAGAGTCGCGCTCAACGAGAAGTGCAGTGCCTTTCAACATAATGAATGCCTCACCTGAGCAACAGAACAGTGTTTTCGATTATAATGCTTTACAATACAGACCAGCAATCACCCGTTATTCCTACCCATGTATAGTACCACTCTTTATATGTGAATATGTTTTTGATAATATATACAAAACGAATAAGAATACCCGTCACTAATTTCATAAGATTTATGTTGCTTATAACAAAATTCAATGGAAGAGACCGATTTTTGACATAATAGCCTGAACATAAGCATCATTCACTCATTTCGATTCGGTATTATTCGTCCAGTGGTATAATACGGTTATGGCAAAGATACGTACTATTTTCGTCTGCCAACAATGCGGCGCTCAGCAAAGTCGCTGGATGGGAAAGTGCCCTGAATGTGGCGCATGGGATAGTTTGGTAGAGCAGCTCGTCACTCCGCCTCGAGCTACCGGTAGCGGACGGGCATCTTCTACCGGCCAGAATCAACCTGTCCGGCTGCGTGATGTGCCCTTGACCGATTTTCAACGTCTCCCGGTCTACGCCGATGAGTTCGCCCGTGTTCTTGGTGGTGGGCTAGTACCTGGCTCGGTGGTGCTGATAGGTGGTGATCCTGGCGTTGGCAAGTCAACTTTGCTCGGTCAGGTTGCCGCGCACTTCGCGGCTAGTGTCGGGCCGGCGCTTTATGTGAGCGCAGAAGAATCGGCGCAACAGATCAGGCTGCGCGCCGAACGACTCGGCCTTCACGCCGATGACCTTTTTCTCCTGGCTGAGACGTCGCTTGATCTGATCATTGATCACATCCGCAATTTACGCCCCCGGCTCGCGATTGTAGACTCGATCCAGACGGTATACCTCCCTGAGTTAACCAGCGCTGCCGGGAGTGTTTCCCAGGTACGCGAAGGGGCCTTGCGTCTAATGCAACTGGCGAAGGAGACCGCTATTCCCATTGTCCTGGTTGGTCACGTGACCAAAGAGGGGGCAATTGCCGGTCCCCGTGTGCTCGAACATATCGTTGATGTCGTGTTGTATCTTGAAGGAGATCGATTCCACCAGTTTCGGCTCCTGCGTGGCGTAAAAAATCGCTTCGGCAGTACCAACGAAGTTGGGGTGTTTGAAATGACCGGTGACGGCTTGCGTGAGGTTCGTAATCCTTCTCAAGTTTTTCTCGCCGAGCGCAATACCCAAAGTCCCGGTTCGACAGTTGCAGTAACCCTGGAAGGAACCCGTCCGTTACTAGTTGAGGTGCAGGCACTGACATCACATACCGGGAATGCTCAACCACGACGGACGACCAATGGCTTTGATCTCAATCGACTGCTAATGCTTACCGCCGTCCTCGCGAAACGGGTCGGTATTCCGCTCTTTAATCAGGATTTGTATGTCAATATTGTTGGCGGTCTGAGGATCAGCGAACCGGCAGCCGATCTTGCGGTAGCGCTGGCGATTGCCTCATCGTACCGTAATCAGCGCATTGATCCCGACATCGTCTGTCTCGGCGAGGTAGGGCTGTCGGGTGAATTACGTAGTGTCAGTCAGCTTGAACGTCGGCTGAGTGAAGCGGCAAAGCTAGGCTTTCGACGTGCAATTGTGCCAGCACACTCTACGCTCGAAGCACCAACCGGTCTGCGCATCACACCAGTACGGTCTCTATCTGAAGCCGTTGAACTCCTCACCCGCAAAACGACACCTTCCTCTGCACAGGACATTGATGAAGGGTGAGATATGAGACTAGGTCTCGATCTTCTCGTGCGCCTGCTTGGCTTTGGCTGGATGGCATATCTTGGCTTCTGGATCGGGCGCTCGCTCTCAGGGCCAAATCCGACGTCTGAACAGATTCAGGCTACGGTGTTGCTGACGCTTGCCGGTGGCGGCCTGGGCCTAATCCTCGCACCACGGATTATTGTTGATCCCCTGCGCTCTCTGTTTCGGCAGGCACGCACCATCCCTCTTTATGAAGTGATCCTGGTCGTACTAGGCGTCGTGTTCGGCAGTTTTGTCGGTGCATTACTTACTGTGCCGTTGACCACGCTGCCTGCACCGTATGGAAACCTGTTACCCACCATCGTCACTGCAATTCTAATCTACTTTAGTGCGTCACTCCTGTATTTACGAAAACGTGAATTTGTCGAACTCATCAATCGTTGGCAACAACAGCGAACGCCGGCGTCAACCATCACGGCAGTACCCGCTGAATTACCTCCGTCATCACCACCTGAACGACGCTACCTTATCGATACCAGCGCGATTATCGATGGTCGGATCGCAGCCGTGGCGCGTACCGGTTTTCTTGAAGGAACGCTCCTCATACCTTCATTTGTCTTGACCGAATTGCAAATGCTGGCCGACTCGAACGATGATTTACGGCGCCAGAAAGGACGGCGTGGCCTTGATTTACTGAACCAGATGCAACAATCTTCGCCCCTACCCATCGAGATTGTTCACTATGATCTCCCCGACGCCCTTCGTGTTGATGATAAATTGATCGAGCTAGCCCGTCAGCATCGCTGCCCTATCATTACGAACGATTACAATCTCCATCGCGTGGCTGGTTTGCAAGGGGTGACCGTGTTGAGCATCAATCAGTTGAGCGATGCTCTGCGCCCGCCAGTGGCGCAAGATCAACGATTGCAGATTCTGATCCGCAACGAAGGGAATGCCCGTCAGCAGGGGGTTGGGTTTCTCGATGATGGCACACCGGTCATCGTTGAGAATGCGCGGCATCTGATTGGACAGACGATTGAGGTCGTGGTAACCCGGATTCATCAGACGCAAACCGGTCGTCTGGTTTTTGCAGTTCCTGTTGAGGAAGAGTAATGCGTGCCGTCATTCAACGTGTCAGTGAAGCATCGGTAACGGTTGATGGTCAGGTTGTTGGTGCAATTGGTCGTGGGTTATTGATTCTCCTTGGCGTAAGCCATACCGATACCGCAACTGATGCCGCGCTGCTAGCCGATAAAATTGCGCAACTCCGCATTTTTAGCGACCAAGAGGGAAAATTCAATCTCTCTGTACTCGATGTTGGTGGCGAGGCATTAGTTGTATCGCAGTTCACCCTTTACGCTGACACGCGCAAAGGTCGCCGACCCAGTTTTACGGCTGCGGCCCGTCCTGAAATCGCTGCCCCACTTGTGGATGCCTTTGTGGATGCTTTACGCGCCCATAACATCCGTGTTGCGACCGGTGTCTTCGGGGCAATGATGCAGGTTGCCCTGATCAATGATGGCCCGGTAACCCTGGTCATTGATAGTGTAGACCTCCAAATGCCACGCCGTGCCCGATCGTCGAGCTAGGCGGGATTTTGTATCTTTCCCTGTCGGCAGTGATGATCTCGTTCAAACCGACCCACTATCAAATGTACGGTCACATATCGTTACGCACCATCAGGTATAATGTGGCAGTATGGAATCGATGACGTTTCGCATCCAGCGTGAAGCAGACGTCTACGTTGCGCTTAGCAGCGGTCGCCGACTGGCTACAGAACTACAATTCAGTGAGACCGACCGCACGCGCGTTGAAATCTGCATTCTCGAGCTGGCTCACAACTTAATCCGGCATGCTGGCGGCGGCGAGATCGTGCTTACCCGTCTTCAGCGTGACAACACGACCGTGGGAATAGCGGTTGAGGCACGCGATAATGGGCCGGGCATCCCTGATATTGAACTGGCGCTCCGCGATGGTTATAGCACGACTCATTCGCTGGGAGCCGGTTTACCCGGTGTGCGCCGGCTTATGGATGAGTTTGAGATTCGTTCAACCCCAGGGATTGGGACGATAGTTCGTGCAGTAAAGTGGCGATCGTTGCGTCCGTGATGAGGAATTATGAAATTTTCGTGGGGAGCAGCTATCCGTCCGAAAACGGGGCAAAGCGTCAGTGGCGATGCGTATGTCATTCTTCCGTTCTTGGACAACCACCTCTTAGCAGCGGTGATTGACGGGCTTGGCGGTGGAGAAGCGGCTGCCGAAGCTGCGCAGCGAGCAGTGAGTGTTCTTGAACGTCAGCCTACTCTGGAACTGACAGAATTGATGAATCAGGCTGATCGTGCACTTGCCGGTAGTCGTGGCGCAGTGATGGCTCTGCTGCGTCTCAATGCTAGAGACCGTTCCGCTGAGTTTGTAGGTGTGGGCAACATTGGTGTGCAAGTCTACAGTGATCTGCCTATCAAGCCAATATCGAAAAACGGTATCGTTGGCTATCGTTTGCCACAACTCTTGCGTATGACCTATACTTACAATTCGGGTGACATCTTCGTTTTATATAGTGATGGGATTTCGAGTCGATTCACAACCGAGCAATCACCCGATCTCTATCAGCCACCGCAGCAGATTGCCGATGAGATTTTGCAACGCTTCGGTAAAAATAACGATGATGCGACCGTTGTTGTGATACGTTGTGAATAACAGATACTGTTGGCCCTTCGCATGAAGTACACACTCAGCCAATGGCTTTACAACCAACAGACCGATTTGCTGCAGCACTGGCCAAATCAGCGTGAAGCTGCTCCCGGCTCGGTGGCGGTACAATCACACATAGATACAAAGCGCTTTGTGTTGGCTCTGATTGCTGCTGCGGAAGGTAATGAGCTGCCATTGCGCGAGTTGTTTACCGATTGGATAACAGGCGAGGTCGAACCTGATGTACCAACAATGGTGCGGAGTCTCAACTATCTGCACCGTGCCTTACGCACGACATTGCTGCATGAATTGCCTGAGCTGACCCTCGTCGATGCCCTGGCCGATCTCTTTGAGCAAACCACAACGATTCTGATCGAAATCTGGTCGGAACATACCAATCAGCTCATCCAGGAACGCGAGTTTATTGCCGCCAGCCTCGATTCTGCTTCAGCAGCAGCCGATCAGCGCGCATTACAACTGAAGGCACTCAACGATATTTCACAGCGTCTTTCGGCAACTCTTGACCGTGATGAGCTTCTCGAAATCGTGATAGATAGCCTGTACCGCCTGACCGAAGCACACCATGTCGCCGTCTGGCTGGTTAACGACCAACAACGGCTCAAGGTCGTTGCCACCCGCGGTAGTAGTGATGGCCCACCTATCGGCTACGTCTTACCTAAGACAAACCCCGTTGTCCAGGCTGCATTTCAGAACGGTGCATTCTGGCCTGCCCCGTCTGCCGATCCTACGCACGACTGGCTGATTGCTGGGTGTAGTGTCTTGATCATCCCGATGACAGGTGGGACCGGCTTGATCGGTGCCGTCACCCTTCAGGAACTGCAAAACCCGCTCGATCTACGCTTTATGCAAGACCTAGCCCAGAGCATTGCTAGCCAGGCTGCCATTGCTTTCCAGAATGCAGAGTTGTATCACGCGATTCGTACTCTCAATGCCGAACTTGAACAACGTGTGATTGAACGCACTCGTGAGCTGGAAGAAGAGAAGAATCGTTTGGCAACACTGCACGCAATCGCTGCTCAGGTCAATCAAACCCTCGACCTCGATCAGATTCTCAATAACTCACTGACGATGTTGGCTCGCATTGTGCAAGCCGAACATGCCTCGATTCTGCTCACCGAAGAAGATAATCCTAGCCTGCTGGTTACACGCGCTATTCTCGGCAAAAAGGTCACCCCCGACAACACGGTGCGCTTTGCGATTGGTCAGGGCATTGCCGGTTGGGCAGCCCAGCATGGGCAAACCGTCTTGGTGCATGATGTGGCACAAGATGAGCGGTGGATCACCATTCCTGGCAGTAGCCGGAAGCGTGAGGGATCGATGATCGCCGTTCCGCTCTTTGTGCAGGGTGAGGTGATCGGTGTTATGACCCTCTCGCACCCACAGACCCATTTCTTTAGCGAAGGGCATGTGCGGTTGCTCAATGCCTGCGCTGGCGCAATTGCAATTGGCATTAATAACGCTAATCTGTTTCGTATGATCAGTGCTGAAGCCGAACGTCGCTACGAACTTCTTGATCGCCAGCAAAAAGAGACCAGTCAGATCGCTGCAATCTTACAAAGTTTACTCGATGGTGTGATCGTGTGCGACCTCTACGGTGGTGTGATCAGTATCAATCAGGCTGCTAGTCGCATCCTCCATCGACCATTGGAAGAGTTACTGCTCTGGAACCTGAATGACATCATCCACCGCTACCTCGGGAACCATGCGGCTGAATTACCACTTGATGATCTCTTACGCCGACCGTTAACTGTTGAGGGTACGGCACGAACGTTTACAACGACTGCGGTTATTGCGGGTAAAACGATCAATTTTGCGCTCAGTCCGGTACTCAAAGACGATGACGAGCTGCTCGGTGCGCTGTTGGTATTGCGCGATATTACCCGTGAAGTTGAAGCCGATCGCATGAAGAATGAGTTTATTGGCACTATGTCTCACGAGCTACGTACGCCAATGACAGCGATCAAGGGATTCACCCAGTTGCTGGCTATGGGAGGCCTCGGTCAGTTGAATGATACGCAGCGCGAATTTGTGAACACGATTTACAACAACACCGAGCGCATGATCAACCTAATCAACGACGTACTCGAAATTACCAAAATTGAGTCGGGGAGCATTGATCTCGAATGGCGTGCGCTGCATCTTGCTGAAGCGCTTAGCGGTGTTATTGCCGAACTACAACCTCAGATCGCACAGCGACACCATCAACTAACTATCTCGCTCCCGCCGGGCCTTCCTCTGATCCGGGCCGATTCAATGCGCTTGCACCAGATTTTGTTTCATATCCTCTCCAACGCGGTGAAGTATACACCGGCTGGTGGCTCGATCACTATTGCGGCCCGCGAAGTGATGAATGTCGATCTGCCCGAACCAATACGAAGTACGTTAAGTGATAACCGTCGTTATCTCCTGCTGAGCATCAGCGATACCGGCGTTGGCATCCGCCCTGAGGATCTGCCGCGTATCTTTGATCGCTTCTTCCGTAGCGATAATCCGCTCAAGGTAGAAGCCGGTGGTACGGGTCTCGGTCTGTCGATTGTCAAACCGCTGGTGGAATTGCTCGGTGGCCGGATATGGGTGGAGAGTACGGTGGGTGTCGGTAGCACCTTTTCGATCGTCCTCCCGGTGGCTGGCGATCACAGCTAGGGTTCACGAAGATTGCAGTTTTGAGCCGTGTTTGCTGCTATCCATTACCTCCATCCCACTGCCGGGTAGGATAAAATGTTGCACAGTCCTCATCACGGATAACCAATCTTCCGGCTGAAGAAATTTCACCGTGGTATGATATAATGCCCATTTATAATATGAACAATACCTCAAATATGGAGGAAGTGTAGATGACACCTCTGATCGGAATATCGTGCGGTACCTTTCGTGATCGCGATTGGTGTCCGCCATCATACGGTCATCGTCAAACATATATCGACGCTGTTTTGCAGGCTGGCGGCGCACCCCTTTTAATTCCCCCGCTACTTGACGCTGCGACATTGCGCACCATCTACGAACGACTCGATGGTGTTCTGCTCGCCGGTGGTGGCGATATTGCACCAAATCACTACGGCGATCAACCGCACGAACGACTCGGAACAATCGATCCTCCCCGTGATCTGACCGAACTTCGCCTGGCACGCTGGGCCGCTGCCGAAGGGAAACCTCTGCTTGGCATCTGTCGTGGCGTGCAGTTGATTAACGTGGCCCTCGGCGGATCGCTGTACCAGGATATTCCTTCGCAGATCGACACAACCATTGACCACAATCTTTCATATACGCGCGAAGATTGGACGTTTCTAGCACATCCGATTGCGATTGCTGCTGACTCGCGCCTGGCCCAGATGTTGGGAACAACTCATCTGATGATCAATTCGCTGCACCATCAGGCAGTGCGCCGTGTGGCGACCGGCTTACGTGCTGTTGCTTGGGCACCCGATGGTGTAATTGAAGCGCTAGAGAGTGAAGGGCCGACCTTTATCATTGGCGTGCAGGGTCATCCTGAAGCCTTGCAGGCAACCGTTGATCCGCGCTGGCAGAATCTCTTTGCTGCATTTGTACAAAGCTGCGGCGATCATCACCGTCAGAGTCGCGCTGCATAACCATATAGAACACCTATGAATACTCAACTCCGTCCTTTAATCGGCATTACCGCAATGTCGGTCGGCAACAGTACCGATGGGCGTGATCTACAAGCTGTACGTCCAACGTACCTGCGCGCCATTGAAGCCGCCGGTGGTATTCCGCTTATCATCTATCTGAGTGATGATTTGGATGCGATTCGCCATCTGTACAACTACTGTGCCGGTATCTTACTACCGGGTGGCGATGATGTTGATCCGGCTTACTATGACGAAGCACCGCACCCCAGGCTGGGAAATGTTGATCGCCAACGCGATGCAGTTGAGATCGCATTAACCCGCTGGGCGCGAGCAGATCGCAAACCGCTGCTCGGCATTTGTCGAGGTTTGCAGGTCATTAACGTGGCCCTCGGTGGATCGCTTTATCAGGATATTCCTGCTCAGCTTGACACCTCCATCGACCATCGTGCAAACAGCCGCACTCGGGCCTGGACCGAGCTAACCCATACATTGACCATTCGCGCCGACTCGCGGCTGGCCGCAATCTTGCAAACCACGCATATCGGCTGCAATACGATGCATCATCAGGCCATCAAGCAGCTCGCACCTGATGTGCAGATCACCGCTCACGCCCCTGACGGTATCATCGAGGCCTTTGAAGCAACCGATGATCACTACCTCATAGCTGTACAATGTCATCCCGAACATCTGTGGGATAGTAGTGAACCGCGCTGGCAAGCACTCTTCACTGATTTTGTTTCCGCATGTCGGGAACGCTTGACGCAGCATGGGCAGTCGGCGTAAGGCTATTTATAACCGATACAACTGAACCACATATGATTGGCATTTTTGACTCTGGACTAGGTGGACTGTCGGTGATGCGAGCCATCCGTGAACGGCTCCCTGCCGCCGATCTGCTCTATCTCGCCGATAGTGCTTACTGCCCTTATGGGCCTCGTCCTATTGACGAAATCCGTGATCGGGCATTGGCTTGCGGACGCTGGTTGGTCGATCAAGGTGCGCATATTGTGGTGATAGCTTGTAATACCGCGACCGCAGCAGCAGTGGAACTTTTACGGTGCACATTACCGGTACCCGTCGTGGGTATGGAACCGGGTGTAAAACCGGCAGTAGCGGCAACTCGCCGAGGGAAAGTCGCCGTCCTGGCAACAAGTGGGACGATTGCCAGCGAGCGTTTTCGTAGCCTGGTTCATGCCTACGCTGCGGATGTTGAAGTGTATCCGCTGGTATGTCCTGATCTGGTTGAACAGGTCGAAGCCGGTGAGTTAACGAGTGAACACACACGGAACCTAATCCTCAAGCATCTTGCTGCTGCACCCGAAGCTGATGTGCTTGTACTAGGCTGTACGCACTTCCCTCTGCTGAAACCACTCATTGAGACATGTGTCGAACCGGGGGTTGTTATCATCGATACCGGACCGGCAGTAGCAGCACAAACTGCCCGGATCGCGCAACAGATCAATCACCCCTTAGAGAGTGGCAATATTCGTTGTGTCACTACCGGCGATCCAGAACAGATTACGCCAGCGCTTCATCGGGTTTGGGGTGCACCCCTACCACTGAGTGGCGTCCAGATCGAGGTAACAGATGTAATCATCAGATAGCTGTCATGGCTATTTCGGTACTTGAACGGTGCATGCGAGGAGCCACCCTCATGTGGCAGTGAGGTTGCCGCAGAGCATTACGAGGATTCCACTCGTTTACATTAGGAAGCGGGCCGAAGGCCTGCGCTCCCAGGCATAGATGAGCGCACCAGCGGCACCACGATGGCACTCGTTGCCCTCAGGAAGCGGGCC